>JAEUQP010000077.1 GCA_016789645.1 Acidobacteriota bacterium
TGGGAATTGCCTTTCGGTCGCGGACGCAAATGGGGCGCGGGCTGGAATCGCGCTGTAGACGTGATGCTGGGCGGTTGGCAGGTGCAAGGCATTGGCCAGTTGCAATCAGGCCGTCCGCTGACGCTCGGCAACGTGTATTACAACGGCGATTTGTCGAAGCTCAAGACCGACATCAAGAGCGCCAATTTCCCGCGCGTTCCCGGCGATCCGCGTACGGTGTTCGATATCAGCGGCTTCTATTTCAATGATGCTGCCGTGCAAACCAATGGCGTAGTTGATCCGGTCAAACAGCGCAACGATATTCGCATCCAACTGGATCGCAACATCCGCACGCTGCCCAGCCGCTTCGCGCAATTTCGCGGCGATGCGCTCAACTTATGGGACTTGTCCGTCAGCAAGAACTTTATCTTCACTGAAAGGATCAAGTTGCAATTGCGCGGCGAGTTCCTGAACGCTTTCAACAAAGTCATCTTCGACAATCCCGACTTGAATCCGCGCAACTCGACCTTCGGACAGTTGACCGGACAGGCCAATTTGCCGCGCGACGTGCAAATTGGGTTGAAGCTGATTTTCTGAAAACCTTGTTTCAACGGGGCAAGCCACTGGTTTGCCCCGTTCCTTTGCTCTTATACGGGAAATGACCAAGCACAAAATCTTATTTGTGGTTTTGCTTCTGGTGTGTGGGTTTGTTTCACATGCCAACGCAGACGATTTCAAGCTGGAACCGGTGAAATGCCGCACGATCGAAGACGTGGTTTATGGTCACAAAGACGGTCTGGCGATGACGCTGGACGTGTTGATTCCTGAAACCAAACCAAAGAACGTCGGCGTCATACTGATTGTCAGCGGAAGCTGGAAATCCAAAAAGTCCGATCTTCCAAGCGAAGAAGAAGCGCTTCGTTCGCAGCATTGGGCGCAAGGCCTGCTCAATGGCGGGTTCACGCTGTTTCTGGTTCGCCACGGCAGCACACCACGCTATCCGGTGCCGGAAATGGTCGGTGACATCAAACGTTCGATTCGCTTTGTCCGGATGCACGCCAAAGAATATGGCGTGGATCCGAACCGACTGGGCATTGTCGGAGGTTCTTCCGGCGGCCATCTGGCCCTGATGGCTGCGTTGACCGCCGACAATGGAAAAGCCGAAGCGAAAGACCCTGTGGAACGAATCAGCAGTCGAGTGCAGGCGATCATGGCTTGGTTTCCACCTGTGGATTTCATCAACTGGGGCGGCGAAAACGGCTACAAGATGATTGAAAAAATCAGGCCGACGCTCTTTCAAGATATGTTTGGCAAGATCACCGACCTGGAAATCCAACTGAAATCCGTTTCTCCAATTTATCACCTGACTGTTGAAGCTCCGCCGCTATTTCTGGTTCACGGCGATGCTGACAAAACGGTTCCGGTGCAACAATCTCAGATCCTGAAAGCGAAGTACGAAGAACTGAAGCGGCCAGTCCACCTGACAGTTCATCCCGGCGGGCCGCATACTTACTGGCCGGGAATTGAAAAGAACTATCCCGCGATCTGGGAATGGTTCGACCGTTACTTGAAATAGTTCACTGTTCGCAGTTCACGGTTCGCAGTTAGTAGAAGTTCTGACCGTAAGCAATGAATTGCCGACATTGGATGACTCGATTCTTCTTTCCAGTTCACCTTTCCCGGTTCGTCACATTTTCCCAACAGCGAACTGTGAACCGCGAACTGCCAACTTTTCTCAGGGGAGACAAAATGAGCAACACATCACGCAGAGATTTTCTGAAAACCTCGTCCGTGGCTGCGGCGGGAGTGGCTGCGACCAGCATGCCAGCTTATAGCTACGACCGGATTCTCGGCTCGAACGGGAAAATCCGTACCGCCCTGGTTGGCATAGGCGACCGTATGATGGGATCGCTGGTTCCAGCGTTTTTCAGTCAAGCCGCCGAACTCAACTTCGAGTTGGTTGCGGTCAGCGACATCTGGAAACATCACCGCGAAACCAACACCGCGAAAATTCAAAACAGCGAAAAATACAAAAACAAAGCGGCGAAGATCGCCATGGCTCGCAACAATGACGAGTTGTACGCCATGAAAGACATTGACGCCGTGATCATCGCCACAGCGGACTTCCAGCACGCTTATCACGCCATCGAAGCCGTTGAGGCGGGCAAAGACGTGTACGCTGAAAAACCCTTTGCTAACATTATGGAAGACGCGAACAAGGCTCTGGACGTGATTGGCAAATCGAAACAGGTGTTCCAGGTGGGGACGCAGCGTCGTTCGACGCCGAGTTACATGCGCGCCAAAGAGTATCTGGATTCCGGTAAGTTTGGTGACATCGTCATGGCCGAAATGAACTGGAACGTAAATCAGCCTGGTCGCTGGCGTCGTCCGCGCGTGGTGCCGCTGATGAAGCAGGAAGACACCGATTGGAAACGTTTTTTGATCAACCGTGATCCCAAATTGCCGTTCAACCCGCGCCATCACTTGGAATTCCGTTTGTTCTGGCCGTTTTCGTCGGGCATTCCCGATCAATGGATGGTTCACCAGATTGACACCGTGCATTGGTTCACGGGCATTCCGCATCCGCGCAGTGTCGTGGCCAACGGTGGTTTGTATCTGTGGAAAGACGGGCGCACGAACTGGGACACGATGACGGCTGTGTTCGATTATCACAATCCGAAAACCGACAAAGCGTTCCAGGTGCTGTACGCTTCGCGCCAGACGAATGCGACGGTTTCGACCAATCCCGAAGGGCTGATCAAGGAAGTCTATTATTCCAATGGCGGCACGCTTGATCTGGATACGAACAAGGTCACTCCCGACGGCGGTTTGATCGAACGTCACGCCAAGCCGATGAACATGCAACCGAATCAACTGGCTCCGCTGACGCTGGCTGACGAAGGCGGCGTGGTGGCTTCCGCCGACACGGGGGCTGACAACCAGACCGTTGCTCACATGCGAAACTGGATGAAATGCATCCGTGACCGCAACCAGAAGACCAACGCTGACATTCACGCGGCGTACAATCATTCGGTTGCGCTGTGCATGACGATTGCGGCCATCCAGACTGGCAAGAAAGTCACCTTCGACGACAAAGCTCGAAAAGTCGTGACGGCTTAATCACTCGACGGGCGGTAGGAGTTACAAATGCTCCCTCCGCCCGTCCATTCTCACTCAATGGAAAACACCATGAAGCAAAGTTTGGCAGCGTTGCTGGCAGTAGGCGTTATGATGTTGGTAGTTTCAGTCGTTCCTGCCCAGACCATCAAGATCACAGAAAGCAAAGAGAAGAAACAATACGATGTATCTGTGGACGGGCAGCCGTTCACTTCGTATGTATTCTGGGATAACCAGAAAAAACCGATTCTGTATCCGCTGCGCACGTCTAAAGGCACGGTGGTTACGCGCGGCTTTCCGTTGGAAAAAGTTGCGGGCGAACGAACCGACCATCCGCATCACATTTCGTCGTGGTTCAATTACGGAAACATCAACGGCGTTGATTTCTGGAACACTCCGCCCGAAGGCGTGACGCGGGATCGTGGCGTGATTGAAAAGTTCGGCACAATCAAACATCGTACAGCCAAGATCGGCAAATCCGGCAAAGGCGTTGCCCGGCTTGATACCACCATGGACTGGATCATGCCCGACGGATCGAAAATTATGCAGGAAGACGATCAAATCTTTTTCCGTGCGGCCAAAGATGTTCGCATTATTGATCGAATTATCACGCTCACCGCTCAGGACAAAAAGGTTGTCTTCAACGATTCCAAGGAAGGCGCGCTGGGGATTCGAGTGACGCGAACGCTGGAAGAGCCTTCGAACAAACCGGAAGTCTTTACCGATGCCAATGGGGTTCCGACTAAAGTTCCGGTAATGGATAACACGGGAGTCGCTGGCGTGTATTTGAGCAGCGAAGGCAAAGTTGGCGAGAAAGAAGCTTGGGGAACTCGCGCCAAGTGGATGACGCTTTCCGGGACTGTCAAAGGCGAAGATGTGGTGATCGGGATTTTCGATCATCCGAAAAACCCGACGTATCCGACTTATTGGCATGCGCGTGGTTATGGTCTGTTTGCAGCCAATCCGTTTGGAGCCAAAGAATTTACCAAAGGAGCAACGACGTTGAATTACACGTTGGAGCCGGGGCAGAAAATCACCTTGCGATTCAGAATTCTGCTTCACTCAGGCAAATTGACCAAAGAACAAACAGAAGCGTTATACGCGCAATTTTTGACGGACGTGACGAACTGAAGTTTCTCGGCTGAAGATTCTTGGAATGATGTTGAACAACTAAAAACGCCTCGATGTGATTGATGAACATCGAGGCGTTGCCAATTTGTACGCTAACCAAAAGGAGAAAACCGTTACGCCGTTGTACGACGCACTGTTGAGGTTAGGTGAAGCTGCTTTCTCAAGCCAGCAACCCAGAAGTCCAAGCGCGTTTGGGGCACTTTCACTTCATTTTGAACAACAGTTTTCGATTGAACAGATCGTCCGCAGTTTGGACAGCAACGAGAATACGCAAAGATCTGATAGTTACAGTGTTGACAACGCATCGGGGCACACCCTCCATTCATTGGGGTTAAATTCAATTACGTGTTTAGCACTTAGTACTACAACCAGAGCTGCTATAGGGGAAGGCAAACGCATTATAAGCACCATTAGAATTTTGTCTATACGTTAAGGCAAAATTTTCTCATCAACTGCGAAAAAAATTCACGCTGAGCGTCGCTCTTGTGTCATTCACGTTGCCAAAAGCCTGTTCTCTCACCAATTTTCTCTATCTTGCCAGCCTTAGACTGCGAAGAATTTGCTGAAACGCAGCTTTGTACGTTTCCGCTTCGTCTTCGGGAGCAATGGTAATGATGTAAAACATCCTACCATCGGCGGTCACTGTGGTGTACGTAACGTCAATTTCCGCGACTCCGTTGATTGCTGATGGCCCGGCAACCGCCGCTGCCAAAGCCTGCTGTCCGGCCAGAGTGGTTTCCTTCATTTGGCCAAGCTGTTGAAAATCGGCATTGGTTTCCAACTGACGCTGAATGAAAGCACGAGTCGCCGAAGCCAGGTCGCCCTGACGTACTTCCATTGCTCCGACAAAGATTCCGTGAGTGACCATCATGGAGTCTTCGCTTTGGTTGGGCATTTTCCCGTAAGCGCCTTTGGGCGCAAAAATGTAATTGGATTGATTGGC
>JAEUQP010000168.1 GCA_016789645.1 Acidobacteriota bacterium
CTGTTTGATTTGAAGCGCGACCCGAATGAAACGCGCAATCTGGCAAAGGAACCAGCCGGGCAACTTCATCTGGAACGATTGCGAAAACGATTTGCCGAATTGAAAGCTGAAGCGAAGTGAACCGCCGCTTCAGGAATTTCGAGAAGAGGAGCGAACGGAGGCTTTCCGTTTGCTCTGAGGACGCGGCACGGCTTCAGAATGAGGCCGCGTTTTCGGGCGATAGAAAATGCTGGTTTCGGTTGGCGAAATCATTTCGTACCCGATTCCGCGCCAGGTGATGCGGTTCGTCCAGGCCGAAGACAACACGTTGTACAAGTAGATAAGCGACACCAGCGGCCCCAACAACACATACGCCCACCAGTTTTTCTGAATACGCGGACGGTTTGACGGCAACAGGTGTGACGCCACAACGGCGCGCGTCCAGCCGGTTGTCGCTCCTAGCAAAAAGATGCCGGTCAGCAATGTGGCCAACGTAAAGTTCAGCTTGCCCGTGAAGCTTGCGGCAACCAGCCAGATCAATCCGCCCCAGAACGTCAGGTTGTACAGGCAGTGCGAAATCGCCGCCACTTGCCAAACGCGCGGCGAATAGATGCGCGTGATTCGCATTTGCCGGGTGCTGAATTCCAAGAGTTCGGAAAGCGTCACGTCCGTGTGCGACGCCACCAAACAATGCGGCACGAATTTGATGCGCTGGCCTCCTTGATGAATGGCTGCGGTCAAGGAGTAATCGTCGCTCAGCGTGCCCTGCCAGAATTGTTTGATGTTCAACCGGTCGAAATTTTCCCGCCGAATCGCCATCGAACCGCCCCAGGCAAAGGACGACCGTTCGCCCAACAACGACAGCGCGCTGGAATTCCACACCGAAAGCAATTTGGAAGACAGTCCGCCGCGAACGGGCAAATACCAGCGAAATCCGGTCGTGGCGCCGATGCGTTTGTCGCCCAGCGGTGCAACCAGTTCCGACAGCCAATACCGGGTAACGCGCGCATCGGAGTCGGCAAAGGCGATGACTTCAGCTCGACGATCAATCGAATTCAACATATCAATTGCCGCGAGCAGGTTATGAACTTTCTGGCCACGAATTTTGGCTTCGCCTGCCACGACCAGCCAGGCCGGGCGACGGCTGTAGGTTTTTATCAACCTCGACAACACACCGTAAGCCGGATCGCTTTCGGTTTCCGTAACAAAAATGATTTCGTAATCGCGGTATTCCTGCGCGAACAGCGCGCGCATGTTGTCCTCAAAGTCGTGTTCCAAACCTTTGCAGGGAACGATGATGACGGCTTTGGGTTGGTATCGGTTGGAGCGAGGAGGGTTATGGCGCAAGGCATAGCGGGCGAATCGCATCGCCGCGCCGAGCGACAGGAGACTTTGCAAAAAGAGAATTACTCCTAGAACGATAATGACCGTTTCCATAACCACCGTAAGCAGTAAAAAGAGATTTCAGGTGTCGAATCTTCAATTGGGGATGCGATTCGAAAGGGGGACTGCATTCTGCTCGAAACAACCCGGAAATGCCAGACGATTTTCTTACAAACCGGAGGGGAATTTGTAAAACTTCGGACTTTTAATGGAAGCCAGTCGGTTCACGCCGACAAGCTGTTCAATTTGCTTTCAATCATCTCGGTAATCTGTCCAGGATTTCCTTCGCCAAGCGCCAACCGTTTTGCTTCCAGAATCAAGCTGGCAAATTCGGTGGGTTGATCGCGGAACCGAGCGTCGCGCGAAATCAAATCTTCGATCACGCGGCGTTCGCGTTCACTGCGCGAAACGCTTTCATTCAATCCGGCGGCAACAGCGTATTCGACCGGCACGGTCTGGTTGCGAACCATGACCAGCAACGGTTTGAACTCCTTTTTGATTTCGTCGCGCAACCGATTCAATTCCAGCAGCGAAGTTTTGAATCCGAGTTGGCCTTTGAGCGCCAGTTCAATCACCGGCGGCAAGGCTTCGCCGACGCCGGCGTCAAACGGTGTCAATTCCCTGCGCAAATGGCCGAACAAGGCTTCGTGAAATTCTTCGGGTGTTGCCTGTCCATTCACGTCAAAGCCAACGCGAATCACGGGGCGCTGGCGGTATTCCTTGACCAATCGCGCCGTGTGTTGTTTGCCGTTTACTTCGACAATGTAAGCGCCACGTTCGTTGGCGTATTCGTCCACGCTGCATGCTTCCAGCGAACCGGGGTTATACGCCCAATCGTCAATGACAAAGTTTTTGTGCGTATGCCCAAGCGCCAGGTAATCAATGTAATCTTTCAACTCGTTCAGCTTGGCGATGGGCAGCGGCGGGCTGGGATGATTGACGTGGCCTTCGACATCGGTGTGCAACATCATGATGTTGAATCGTTGCGGATCGTGATGATCGCGCAGCAAATCCACCAGCGCCGTCAGCGATTGCGTCACCGTCGAGCCGTACCAGATCGAACCAAAAATTCGGACGTCGCCAATGTCAATGAACGATCCTTTGTTTTTCGTTTCATCCCACGCATCCAGCCGCGAAACGCCGTCTTCGTATACCGGCTCCAGCAGTTTGATGTAACCCCAGCGAGACAGGCTTCGCAGCCAACTGAATTTGGTCGAAGCTTCGTGCGAATCGTGATTGCCTTCGATGGCGATGACGGGGATGTTCGCCTCTTGCAACCGTTTCAAACAGAACATCGCCTGATTCATCGCCTGCGGTTCGACTTTGCGCGCGTCGAAAAAATCCCCGGCGATCAGTACGAACGACACGGCTTCGGCCAGCGCATATCGTTCGATGCAATCGCGCCAGGCGTGAAAAAAATCCTGCGCGCGTTCTTCCGACCGATAGCGGCGAATACCCAAATGAATGTCGGCAATGTGCAAAAACTTGGTCATACGGAATTCATAATTTTCAACTACGAATGCTCACAAATTGTCACGAATGTCTGGGGGCAGGATTCATTTTGTCGTCAGTCATAAATTGGGGGATAGGGGGCGACAGGGCTAACAAGACTGTTCAAGGCAGGACTTACGCAGAAACTGCCACAGAGTCTCCGAAGACACGGAGCAAAACAAGGAAATTTACCATCAATTGATAATTCACCTGTGTGGCTCCGTGCCTCTGTGGCTATCTTTATTCGTGTTTTGCGTAAGTCCTGCTGGGTTTAATCCTGAGCAATCTTGTAAATCCTGTCTATTGGTTTTCCGTTCTAACTTTGCATTCATCGCCCGGAGTGATTCGTGCTCATTCGAGTTCATTCGTAGTTGATAAAAAGCTCCTTTATGGAATGTCCGGTTTGCTCAAAATGATCGTTTCGCGAAAGGTTGCGTACGTCGCGCGGCCATTCAGTTTGGCCGGGCTGAACCGATATTGCCGGAACGCTTCGATGGCTTTCGGATTCAACGCCGGGTCGGGCGAATCCAGCACGCGCACATTGGTCACCGTTCCATCCGGCGTGACGATGCATTGTAATGTGATCGAACCTTTCGGGCGCGAACCGGTGGCAAATTTCAACGGGGCACGATTGATGATTGCCGGAATGACGAAGGTGTCGCTTTCGCCGAGTTCGACTTTGGAACCAAATTGATCCGTAGGCCGCGAAATATCCGAAGGCTTGTTTTGCAAACTGCGCGCAGTTTGCACGGTTGGCGTGAGCGTTACCAACAGCGACCGTTTTTCCGGCACGGTTTCTACGCCATCCGGCCCTTTGAATTCCTTGACACCGAAATCGCCGCGTTCGCCGCGCAACATGACGGTTTCATAGCTTCCGGCGGTGACGCTTTTCGCTTCCAGCAAAATCTGTTCGCCGTATTTGGCGACGAAATCAAACGTAACTTCCGATTTGGAGATGATGCGCGGCGTGATGATGAACACGAACTGTTTTTCGTTCATCGGTTGCGAATCGGTGAAGGCTTCGCCTTCGCGCAATCCGATGGTGCGCACGTACCGAAACTTCAAATCCTCGACGCCGAAATTGCGCTGGATGTATTCGATCTCTTCTTCAGGCGTGCTGGCCGTGACTTTCAGCGTATTGACCTTCGAAACGGTTTTCGAACGCGCTTCGTCAAATTGGTAGACAGCCACCGTCACGCCGACGCCGTAATCGTTTTGTTTTAGGAGTTGGGCTTGCGCCGAAGTAGACAGTAGACAGTAGACAGTAGACAGCAGGATCAACGTTAAGGCTAGCTTTGAAATTGACCCGCCAATTCCTTTTTCAATCGCAGAGACGCAGAGTGGCGCAGAGGTTTCGCAGAGTTCGAATACATTGCTCTGCGCTTCCTCAGCGTTCTTTGCGTCTCTGCGGTGAAATGAGAATTCTGTGTTCAGGAATTCAGACCTGTCTTTCTGGGATTTCGTTTTCATCGGATTCCTTCTCTCCCAACATCAATTGATAAGCTTCGCGTTTGGACAGGCCGCGCGATTTGGCGGCTTGTTTGATGGCGTCGTTGCGGTTCAAACCGCCGAGCATCAGCCGTTCAACCTGTTCGCTGATTGATCCTGTTTCGACCGGAGCCAAATTATCTTTGGCGTTTCCGGCGATGACAAGCGTCATCTCTCCGCGCGGTTGTTGTTCGGCGAAATGCGCGACGAGTTCTGACAACGTGCCGCGCAGAAATTGTTCATGAAGCTTCGTCAGT
>JAEUQP010000175.1 GCA_016789645.1 Acidobacteriota bacterium
TACAAAACGCAGAGTTACCGCGATCTGTTTTCGGCTCCTTATCACCTGGGTAAAACTGCTGAGCAGAATGTCAACGAGTACAAACGCCGGTCACCGGCCTGGAACGCGCACAAGCTGCAAACGCCGTTGCTGATTCACACCAACACCAACGACGAAGACGTCAACGTGCTGGAAGTCGAACACCTGATCAAAGCCTTGAAAGCCGAAGGCAAGAAGTTCGAATACAAGATTTACGAAAACGCGCCGGGCGGCCACATCTTCAATCGGATTGACACCAAACTGGCCAAGGAATCGCGGGCGGAAATCTGGCGCTTTCTGGCCGGATATCTGAACCCTCCAAACCCGGTTAAATAGGAGAATTGATGTTCACCAAGATGCTGTTTTCCATCTTGCTGCTACTCAGCCTGATTGGCTGGCAAACCGCGACGCCCACACGCCCAAAACTGCTTGGCGTCGCGCACATGGCTTTGGCGGTCAGCGACCTTGAAAAAGCGCGTGGTTTTTACAAGGACTTTCTGGGCTTTGAAGAACCGTACGATTTGAAAAACGCTGACGGTTCGACGGCGCTGACGTTTATCAAAATCAACGATCAGCAATACATCGAACTCTTTCCGGGCTACCAACCCGGCGAAGACCGCTTGCGCCACATTTCGTTTTACACAGACAACGCCGAACAGTTGCGGCAATACTTGAAAGCCAAAGACGTCACCACTCCTGACAAAGCCAACAAGGTTCGCATCGGCAACACCAGTTTCAATGTCAAAGACCCCGAAGGTCACACCGTCGAATTTACGCAATACGAACCGACTGGCTGGACAGTGCGCGAACAAGGCAAGTTCATCGGCAAACAGCGCATTTCGGCCAGGATCATGCATCTGGGCATCATCATCGGAGACGTTCCGGCAGCGATGGGCTTTTACAAAGACATTCTGGGCTTCAGTGAATTTTGGCGAGGCAATGCGCGCAACACTGATACCGTTTCGTGGATCAACATGCGTTTGCCGGACAGCCCCGATTACGTCGAGTTCATGCTCTATGCGACCAAACCCGCGCCCGATGCGCGCACCTCGCAGCATCACATCTGCCTGGAAGTTCCCGACATTGAAAAAGCCTTGGCGCAATTGGAAGCCAGCCCGGCTCGCAAAAGCTACACGCGCCCGCTGGAAATCCGCACCGGCGTCAATCAGCGGCGGCAGTTGAACATCTTCGATCCCGACGGCACTCGGCTGGAGTTGATGGAGCCTAAAACCGTTGACGGCAAACCTGCGCCGTCTTCGACTTCCCCGCTACCGGTCGTGAAGCTGCCTGTGGTCAAAAAAACTTCTTGAGACATTACAAACCAACCACCCAAGTTCGTGGAGGACACTAACGTGAAATTGATTCGTTCTTTTCTGATCGTAGCCCTCATTGGCGCTGCGGTTTCGTTCGCCCTCTTTTCCGCCAACGCCCAAGGTCGTCGCGGCGGGCAAGGTGGACAAGGCGGCCCGCCACCAAGCGCGCAAGGCGGCGAAGGCGCGCCGGAGCGTCCGTCTGATCCGATGTCATCGCCGACGTTTGGCGGATTGCGATTTCGTTCGATTGGCCCGGCGGTTGTCGGCGGCCGGGTAATTGCCTTTGCCGTTGACCCGAATGACCGAGCCAAATACTTCATTGCCGTGGCTTCGGGCGGCGTCTGGAAAACGGTCAATGCCGGAACCACCTGGACACCTGTATTCGACAATTATGGTTCGTATTCGATTGGCGCGGTCGCGCTGGACCCGAAAGACACGTCCATCGTCTGGGTCGGAACGGGCGAACGCAACAGCCAGCGCAGCGTCGGTTACGGCGACGGCGTGTACAAATCCGAAGACGGCGGGCGCAGTTTTCGCAAAGTCGGTTTGGACAAATCCGAACACATTGGCCGCATCGCCATTGATCCGCGCGACGGCAAGACGGTTTACGTCGCCGCCGCAGGCCCGTTGTGGTCTGCTGGAGGAGATCGCGGGTTGTACAAAACCACCGATGGCGGCAAAACCTGGAAAGCAGTGCTTTCGATCAGCGAAAACACTGGTGTGGTGGATGTCGCGATTGATCCTTCCAACCCCGACATTGTGTACGCTGCCAGTTGGCAACGTCGTCGCCACTTTTACACGCTGATCAACGGCGGCCCCGAAAGCGCGCTCCACAAATCCACCGACGGCGGAGCCACCTGGACAAAACTGCGCGGCGGTTTGCCCGCAGGCGAATTGGGACGCATCGGCTTGTCAATTTCTCCGGCGGACAACAACGTCGTGTACGCCACGGTCGAAGCTGCCGCGCAAGGCAGCGGCATTTACCGCTCTGCCGACAAGGGCGCAACCTGGGAACGAACCAGTCCCAGCATTGCGCAAGGCATGTATTACGGCCAAATTGTCGCCGATCCGAAAAACGTGGATCGCGTTTACATTCCCAACGTCGTTTTTCAGGTTTCGGACGACGGCGGCAGAACGCAGCGACCGTTGGGCGAACGCCTGAAACACGTGGACAACCATGCCATCTGGGTGGATCCGAACAATACGAATTACCTGTTGGTTGGTTGCGACGGCGGCGTATACGAAAGCCACGACAAAGGCGCGAACTGGCATTTCAAAGCCAACCTGCCTATCGCCCAGTTTTACGACGTGGACATTGACCAGCAATCGCCGTTTTATTACGTGTACGGCGGAACGCAGGACAACAATTCACTGGGTGGCCCAGCCAAAACCCGGCACACGGCGGGCATTCCGAATTCCGAATGGTTTACGACCAACGGCGGCGACGGATTCGTTTCGCGCGTTGATCCCGAAGACCCGAACACGATTTACGCCGAAAGCCAGAACGGCGGTTTGGTGCGATTCAACAAACTGACGGGCGAACGCACCAGCATCGTCCCCATTCCCGGCAAAGCCGAAGAATCGCAGCGTTACAATTGGGATTCGCCGCTGATCATCAGCCCGCACAACAGCAAACGGCTGTACTTTGGTGGTCACAAACTGTTCCGCAGCGACAACCGAGGCGACGATTGGCGCACGGTCAGCGGCGATTTGTCGCGCGGATTGGATCGCGACAAATTGCCTGTCTTCGGCAAAATCTGGGGGCCGGACGCGATTGCCAAACATCAATCCACGGCGCTCTATGGCAACGCCTCGGCGTTGAGCGAATCGCCGAAAAAAGAAGGCTTGATTTACGTCGGCACGGATGATGGCCTGATTCAAATCACGGAAGACAGCGGCAAAACCTGGCGCAAAATCGAAAAGGTTCTGGAAATTCCACAGGACGCTTATGTTCGCCGCCTGCTGGCTTCGCAGCATGACGTGAACACCGTTTACGCCATTTTCGACAATCACCAGAATGGCGATTTCAAACCTTACGCCGCGAAAAGCACGGACCTCGGTAAAACCTGGACGATGATCAACGGCAATTTGCCCGAACGCGGTTCGCTGTATGCCATTGCCGAAGACCACGTGAATCCGAATTTGCTGTTCATCGGAACGGAATTCGGCTGCTTCTTCACGGTGGACGGCGGCGCGAAATGGATTCAGTTGCGAGGCGGATTGCCGACCATTGCCGTGCGCGATTTTGCGATTCATCGCAAAGAAAACGATCTGGTCGTGGCGACGTTCGGACGCGGCTTTTACGTGCTGGACGATTATTCGCCGCTGCGCGCGGTGAAAGCCGAAGTACTGGCGCAGGAATCCAACCTGTTTCCAGTCAAAGACGCGTTGATGTACGTGCGCTCTTCGGCGCAGGTTGGCGGCCAGGGCGCGTCACATTTTTACGCGCAGAACCCGGCGTACGGCGCGACGTTCACGTACTACCTGAAAGAACCGATTCGCACCAAGCGCCAGATTCGTCAGGCCGCTGAGCGCGAAGCCACGCGCAAAAACGAGCCGATCAAATATCCTTCGCGGCAGGAATTGCGCGACGAAGCCGAAGAGGAACCGCCCGCGCTGCTGTTCACCATCACCGACGCCAAAGGCGAAGTCGTCCGCCGCTTGACCGCTCCGGCCATTCCCGGCATTCAACGCACGGTGTGGGATTTCCGCTACGCGCCGCCAATTGTGCAAGCTGCGCCGCAGTTGCCTCCGGGATTTGATCTCGAAGCGCTTGGCGGCGGCGGTGGTGGCTTTGGAGGTTTTGGTCCGCAAGGCGAATTGGCGATGCCCGGCAAATACACCGTGACAATGGCCAAACGCGTCAACGGTGTCATCACTCCGCTGCCCGGCACGCAAAGCTTCAACGTCGTCGCCGAAGGCACGGAAAAGATGACTGCGCAGGACAAAACCATCCTGGCCGAATTCCAGCGCAAGGTCATCAAGCTGCAACGCGCTGTTGCCGGAGCCACCGACGCGGCGACAACCGCCAAAACCAAACTGGGGTTGATGAAACGCGCCGCCCTGGAAGCCCCCGGCGGCAGTCAGGCGTTATTGAACGAGGTCAACGCGATTGACGACAAAGCCGACGACATTCTGGGCGCGTTGCGTGGAGGTCGCGAGTTGACTGATACGCCGCCGCCTTCGATCAACCAGCGCATCAGTACCATCACGCAGCGCATTCGCATGTCGGCGTTGCGTCCAACCCAATCCCAGCAAGACCAGTACGCCATCGCCGCCGAAGATTTCAAAGTCGCAATGGCCAAGCTGAAAACCTTGTTGGAAGTGGATCTGCCCAAGCTGGAAAAAAGTCTGGAAACAGCGGGCGCTCCGTGGAGCGCAGGCCGTTTGCCGGTCTGGCCGGACAGATAAGAGAATCTGTCTCAGGGCAGATTTTCCCCAAGCCGCTGGCATTGAATTCATGGGGCAAGCCGCAAACTTGCCCCATAGTTCCAATCTGAAGCCTTGGTGGGACGACCATCCTGCCAAGGCTTATTTCCATGTCACTGTCTCTACGGAATTCTATATGCTCAGTTCGCGTTTCCTGATCGTTCCCTTTGCCTTGCAAGTGATTTGCATGAGTGGGGATGAATTGTATTTCCACCGGCGACGGGAATTGCCGCGATGGGAACGCATCGGGCATCCCTTGGATACGTTGACGGTATTAGTTTGTCTGGGGTGGGTATGGCTGGTTTCGCCCTCTGCTACGGCTGTTTTCACTTATCTGGGATTGGCTTTATTTTCGTGTTTGTTTGTGACGAAAGACGAGTTCGTGCATTACAAATACTGTTCAGCGGGCGAACATTGGATGCACGCTCTGCAATTTATTTTTCATACGCTGGCGTTGTTGTGCGTGGGATTGCTGTGGCCGGCGTTGCATCAGCAAAGCCTGCCGTTGATTCGATACGAAGGTTTCGAACGCACGTTTTTCATCGGGAACTTCGCTTTGACGTTCGGGTTCGGGCTGTATCAACTCATCTACTGGAATTTGTTATGGCGACCAACGTCCGCAATCAAGTAAACAATGACATTTACGATCAACTCGGCGAGCGGTGGTATCACGCCAAAGACGATCCCATCGCGTTACTGCGTGCCGAAGCACGCGCGCGCAATCCCTGGGTGAAAGCGGAGATTGAAGCAGCCTTTTCACAGGCTCAGGTATTGGACATCGGCTGTGGCGCTGGTTTGCTGGCGAATGAATTGTCCCGGCAAGGAATGGATGTGACAGGCATTGACGCTTCGGAAGCGAGTTTGGCCGTCGCGCGTCGTTACGACAGCACCGGGCGCGTGAACTACCGAAAAGGGGACGCGAACCAATTGCCATTTGCCGATGATTCGTTTGATGCAGCGTGCGCGTTGGACGTTCTCGAACACGTCGAAACGCCGTCCCGGCTGATTGCTGAGGCGTCGCGCGTGCTGCGACCGGGCGGACTGTTTTTCTTTCACACGTTCAACCGCAATGTCATCGCGTGGCTTTTCGGCATCAAAGGCGTCGAATGGTTTGTCAAAAATACGCCGCGCAATTTGCATTGCTACCGCAATTTCATCAAACCCTCTGAATTGACGGCGATGTGCCGACAAAGCGGTTTGGAGGTGATCACGATGCGCGGATTGGAACCCGTCATCGGCCAGCGCGCCTTTTGGAAGATGCTGGCGAC
>JAEUQP010000198.1 GCA_016789645.1 Acidobacteriota bacterium
GCGACGGCAATCGCGCCAATCGAAGCCGTCTCGAAAAATCCATCGGAGACGTTTTGCCAACTCTGCCCGGCATCGGTGGATTTCCAAACGCCTCCGCCGGTTGCGCCCATATAAAACGTGTGCGGTTGTCGGCGATGACCGGCCACAGCAGTGACTCTGCCGCCGCGAGCCGGTCCGATCGAACGATAGCGCAAGCCTTGAAAAAGCTTGGCGTCAACTTTGGCGACGGATTGGGATGCAGACAAAACCGCATCTCCGCGCGTAGAAAGAATCAACCCAAACACGACGGCCAACATCAGGCCAAATCCCAACCGAAGGCGAGAAGACATTGCCATTTGAAAGCTCCTGTTTATAGAAAGTGGAAACGAAAGAGTGCAGCATTAAATACGATTGCGAAGAAGAAGCGGTTACAAAATCGCTCAAATCAGAATCGCACGTCCTGTGTTGGAAGATTCGTACACTGCCGAGACGACGCGCAGGTCATCCACGCCCGAAGCAATCGAAACAAATGGCTCTTTGTCATTGCACAAGGCTTTCAGAAACATCAGGTGTTGGTTGAACGGATTTTTCCAATCGCCCAATGGCGGAGCGATGACGGTCGAAAGTTGCTGCGTCGCTGCTGCGCCAGGCGCAGCGGGGGAAGCTTGGGAACTGTGGCCGGTGTACTGAATGACGTGGCCGTCGAACGCCCCGGCCAGCGAATCCAGCATCAAGGTTTGATTGCTGATGTATTCGCACGTGCCGCGCGTGCCGTGAACCGACAACTGTTCGCCCGCCGTGTTCCAAGCCATGTCAATCGTCGCCAACGCGCCGTTGGAAAATTCCAGAATCGCGCAGGCCAAATCTTCGCCTTCGATGCCAGGGCAATGCTGATTTTTCGTCATCGCCATCACGCGAACGACCGAAGCGTTCATCATCCACTTGAACAAATGAACGTAATGCACGGCCAGTTGTATGAAACAGCCTCCGCCGGTTTCCGCCAACGAAGCGCGCCAGTTGGCTTGGCCAGCCAACACCTGTTGGGAAACCGCCAAGCCTCCACGGTGCATCAGCCGCGCGTACAAATGTGCGATGTCGCCAAACCAACCGGCTTCGATCATCGCTTTCAGATCGTGCATCAACGGTTGGTCGAAATAACTCAGGTAAAGCCCGCTGACCAAACCGCGTTGTTTGGCTTGTTCGGCGGCGGCGGCGATGGCTTCCGCGTCGGCCAAACTGGCGGCAACAGGTTTTTGCAGCAAGACGTGTTTCCCCGCGTCAAAGGCAGCCAGCGTTTGTTCGCGGTGCAGATGGTTCGGCGTGTTGATGACAACGAGATCAACATCCGATTTCAGCGCGTCGGCGAACTCGGTCGTCGCGCGAGGCTTCGGTTTGCCGAGCATGTTGTCTGCAAGCTTTGCGGCAGCGTGTTCCGCGCGTTCCAAACTGGCGTCCACGCAACTGACCATTTCGACAAAATCCAGGTCGCGATACACGCTCAGATAATGATCGGCAATGCCTCCGCAGCCGACAAACGCTGTTCGAATCTTGTTCATCTTTTTCGTTGGGGAGTCCTGAGCCTGGATATGGAAAGTCGGAGTCACGATTGCGCTCCGTTACGTTGTAGAACCTCGACAATATGCGGGCGATTTTGGACTCCCCAGTCGGCAATGGAATCCAGAACCGGCGAGAGCGTCGCGCCAAATTCGCTCAAGCTGTATTCGACTTTCGGCGGTACGCCGGGATGGATGGTTCGAGTAATCAGATTGTCCCGCTCAAGCTGGCGCAATTGTTGCGCCAGCATCTTTTCGGTAATGCCCGGCAAACTGCGCCGCAACTCGCTGTACCGCATCGTCTGACGATGAAGCTTCCAAAGAATTCTGGCCTTCCATCGTCCGCTGAGCATTTCCAGCGCCGTTTCGACCGGACAAACTAACAGCCTGCCATTGGTGTTTACGCTCATTGTGTTGCCTACTTTTTGGTGAGTCGCTAACTAAAAAGTACGTTCTTGACGCCAAATCAACGCGCCACTATTTTGGCTGTCGCCTGTGCAATCAGCAACAGGGCGTCTATTTTTTGAAGAAAAAAGTCTATGAGCAAAGCATTGAATACAACCAAAAGCGAAAAGAAGCGTGTGTTGATGGTGGTCGCCAATCCGGCCATTGCCACCACCACTGGATGGCCTGTTGGGTTCTGGGCGTCGGAACTAACGCACGCCTGGCTGGAATTCATCGAAGCGGGGTACGACGTGGAAATTGCCAGCCCTCGCGGCGGCAAAGTCGAACTGGATGCGTTAAGCGACCCGCGCGACGCCAGCGGCTATTCCGCTTACGATCTGATCAGCTTGGGCTTCATTCACTCGCCAAACTTGATGGCGTTGTTAGACAACACGAAAAATCTGAATGATGTGAGCGCTGCCGATTATGACGCCATCGTTGTTGCAGGAGGCCAGTCTCCCATGTTCACTTTTCCGGGCGAAACTCGATTGCATAACCTTTTGGCTGAATTTTACGAAGCGGAAAAAGTCACTGCTGCGTTGTGTCACGGAACTTGCGCGCTGCTGTACGTCAAACTTGCTGACGGCCAGCCACTGATCAAAGGCAAGACGATGACCGGCTTTGCCAATTCCGAAGAAGATTTTGCAGACAGCGTAGTCGGACAAAAGTTGATGCCATTTCGTATCGAAGACGAAGCGAAAAAGCTGGGCGCCAATTTCATCACTGGCGGCATGTTCAAAGAATTCGCCGTGCGTGACGGACGTTTGATCACCGGCCAGCAACAATATTCAGGCGCGGCAACTGCCCGGCTGGTCATTCAGGCATTGGGAATTTGAAGGAGTACAAAATGAAAATTGCAATTTTAGGAGCAGGTTCGGTCGGCGGCGCGCTCGGCAAACGATTGGCCGCTGCGGGTCACGAAATTCATTTCGGCGTGACCGATCCGCAAAGCGAAAAGACTCAGAAGCTGATTGCCGAAATCGGCGCCAAGGCAGGAACGGTTGCGGAAGCAGCGGCGAATGCAGAAGTCATTCTGCTCGCTACGCCCTGGAACGCCGTTCCCGATGCGTTGCGCAATGCTGGCGACGTGCAAGGCAAGATCATTGTGGATTGCACCAATCCGCTGGCGATGGGCGCAGGTGGGTTGGGTTTGACACTGGGATTCGACACTTCAGGAGCGGAGCAAATCGCAGCAATGGTTCCGGGCGCGCACGTAGTCAAAGCTTTCAATCAGACCGGTTTCGGCAACATGGCCGAGCCGAGTTTTGGCGACAAGCGTTCATTGATGTTTGTTTGCGGAGACGACGCTGCCAGTCGCGCGACAGTCTGCAAACTTTCGGAAGATGTGGGCTTTGAAACAATTGACGCCGGTAAACTCAGCATCGCTCGATTGCTGGAGCCGTTGGCGATGCTGTGGATTCACCTTTCATTCAACACGGACCTGAAGCGAGATTTTGCCTTTGCGCTACTTCGGCGATGACCCGTTAAGCGACCAATTCGTTGTAGCGGCGCTCAAATTGTTGGGCCGTCCACAAACATATTTCCCACAAGTCCGACACCGGCTGGCGCGTGTGCGGCAGCGTAGGCATATAAGTCGGCGGCCCGAATTCCGGGTTGAAGGTGAAGTATTCGGCTCCGGCTTTCAGTCGAGTCCGTACGATTTCATCCCACCAACCGAAGTGCGCGGCGACTTGTGCAGCCCATTCCGGCGCGCGAGGGTCGTTGACCTGCGGCCCTTCTTCGTGACCGATGCGACCGTGCAAATGCCTGGAGCGAGAAATGCACAAAGCCATCGCTTCCTTTTGATCTTCCAACAGGCTTTCGCAGACGTTGGCGAAATGACTGAAGTCGGCGTTGATGTGAAGCTCAGGAAATTCCGCCAGCAATCGAGCCGTCGCTGCCGGCGTAAACATCGGGCGGCCGCGATGCGTTTCGTGATTGACCGGCAAACCGATTCGTCGTTCGATTTCCAGGGCTTCGGCGAAAAACTCTTTCTGCACTTCAAATGGCCACCAATCCTTGCCGCCGTGAACGGTGATTTGCAGCGGTTCCAAACTGCGCGCTTTTTCGATCTTCGCGCGAAACGACGTGAGGTGATCTACAGGAGTCGCCCCATCAGTAATGACCATCGCCACAAATTCCAGCTTGTACTGTTTCAACAAGCTGAGGAATTCGGGCAATTGGTCATCGGCTGGCACTTGCGCTTCGATGGCGACATAACCGGCTTCGCCAATGCGACGAACTTTTTCAGCCAGCGTGCCTTCCATTCCCCACAGACTTTTGACGAGTTTGAGCTTCATAAGATTTCGATCCCCTTCTTTACAGTCGGGGTACTGACACTTTAGCAGGCAATTTTGTTGGCTTCGCCGCCCCAGAAAGCAATCCGCTGTTCGGCGGTAATTTTCTGCGCGCCGACCGGCGAATAATGAAACTGCAAGGCTCGGCGACGCGACGAAGTAAAATTGCTGGGCGTGCCATGCGGAATGTAGCTGTCGAAAATCAGACAGCCGCCGGGTTCCAGCGGTACGGCGACGCGATGGGCTTGCAAACCTTCCATTTCAGAATCGCAAATCTGCAAATCACGAATCTGGAAGTGCCAAAACTTTCTGCCACGATGCCAGCCAGGCATCACGCGCATGCAACCGTTTTCAATTCCCGCCGAATCAAGCGCGATCCAGACGCCAACGAC
>JAEUQP010000207.1 GCA_016789645.1 Acidobacteriota bacterium
CCTTTGATCGCCACACGAATGACCAACCCCGAAAAGCCTTCGTCGCTGACAAGCACGTTGCTGCCTCCGCCAAGAATGAACACCGGCAAGTCGCGCTGTTCGGCAAATTCGATGGCCGCAATCAACTCCGATTCACTGGCGGCTTCGATGAAAAAGCGCGCCGCTCCGCCGATACCCAGCGTGGTCAGCGGGGCAAGTGGGATATTTTCCTGAACCGATGATGGGATTGGCATGTTGATGGGCAGGCGGGACGCCTGCGCTCCCAGCTTAGAGTTCGCCGCGCAGAAAGGCGCGGACTTTTTTCAGGTCTTCCCAGGCTTCGCGTTTTTTATCGGGAGAGCGCAGCAAATACGCCGGGTGATAAGTCGGTAGCACCTTGATCGCAGAATCGCGCGGGTAATCTTGAAACGTGCCGCGAATGCGCGTGATGCCGACTTTGGTTTCCAGCAACCCTTGCGTGGCCGGATTGCCGAGCGTGACGATCAGCTTCGGGCGGATGACGGCAATTTGCCGATACACGAACGGAATGCAGGCTTTGGTTTCGTCGGGTTCGGGATTGCGATTGCCCGGCGGACGCGATTTCAAAGTGTTGGCGATGTACACGTCTTCGCGTTTCATGTCTATCGCTTCGATCATTTTGGTCAGCAATTGCCCGGCTCTGCCGACAAACGGACGCCCGCTGGCATCTTCATCCGCGCCCGGAGCTTCGCCGACGAACATCAATTCCGCGTTCGGATTGCCTTCGCCAAAGACGATGTTCGTGCGCGTTGACCACAGCTTGCAGCGTTTGCAATCGCCCAAATCGCGGCGAATGTCTTCCAGAGTTTCGTTGGCGGATGCTGGCAATGCGCTTTGATCGCCTTCGAACAGAGACGCCATCGCCGGAACAGATTCTTTTTTCATCGAAATTTCAGGTTGGGAAATAATTGGTGGAGGTGCAACGATTGATGGGGCTTCGACGATAACCGGTTCAGGCTTCGTTGGCGCAGAAACGATTGCAGATGGCTCAATTCGGTTAGGCATCGATTCGGCCAACGGCGGACGCTCCGCTTCGCCAATGTGCGTCAGCCCCAGATCGCGGTAATACAACAAATGCTCTTTGGCCTGGTGAATCAGTTCTCGCAATTCGTCACGCGCATCCATTGCTCACCTCAGCTTGAGAATTTCATCCAGCACGCGGTCAGCCAATTCGCGTTTGCTTTGCAGCGGCAATTCCACGCGCGAACCATCGCGTTTCAAAACCGTCGCCGCGTTGGTTTCGACATCAAATCCGGCATCGGTGCGGGAAATGTCGTTGGCGACAATCAAATCCAATCCTTTTTCGCGCAGCTTTTTGTCAGCGTAATCCAGCAAGGTTTGCGATTCGGCGGCAAACCCCGCGACGATGCGCCCGTTGCGGGTTGGATCGGCAGCGACCGACGCAATGATGTCTTCGGTCGGTTCCAGTTCAATCGTAATGTTGGCTTTGCCCTGTTTTTTGATTTTGTTTTCCGCGCGATTCACCGGACGAAAATCGGCGACAGCAGCAGAACCGATAAAAATGGTGGCATCGGCCAAACGACTCATCACAGCTTCGTACATCTCGCGCGTCGAACGAACGGGAATGGTTTCCACTCCCATCGGAGCTGTCAGTTTGGTCGGCCCGGAAATCAACGTGACGCGAGCGCCACGATCCCGCGCGGCTTCGGCCAACGCGTATCCCATCTTGCCCGATGAACGGTTGGTGAGAAACCGAACCGGATCAAGGTCTTCGACCGTCGGCCCAGCGGTAAGCAGGACGTGTTCGTGTTGAAAATCCTTTTGGTGGTCGGTGGTCGGTGGTCGGTGGTCGGTGGTCAAGATTGCCATTGCTGCGGCAACGATTTCGTCAGGTTCTGCTAAACGGCCAACGCCAACTTCGCCGCAGGCTTGATACCCGACTCCGGGTTCGACAAACAAATCGCCGCGCTTGCGCAAGATGTTCAGATTCGCTTGCGTCGCCGGGTGATTCCACATCTCGACATTCATCGCCGGAGCGATCAACACCGGATTCGTGTTCGACAGGTATACCGTCGAAAGAAAATCGTCCGCGATTCCATGAGCGAATTTGGCCAGAATGTTGGCCGTGGCAGGAGCGATGAGCAGCAAATCGGCGTTGCGCGCCGCTGCAATGTGTTCAATGCGGGAATGGTCAGGTTGCGCAAACATCCCGACAATGACCGGCTGGCCGGAAAGAGCTTCAAACGTCGCCGGTCGGATGAACTCCGTGGCGTGTTCGGTCATCACCACACGCACCTGCGCTCCGGCTTTCTGCAAACCGCGTAATACTTCGGCGGCCTTGTACGCGCCGATGCAGCCTGTGACGCCGAGCAGGACTTTCATAGTCGTGACCTGAATGCCAGGAAGAAGGGAGGATAGAGAGTTTGAGGGACAGCGGCGTAATTGAAGGCTTTTCGGCCCACTATCCCTCTTTCTCTCTGTCCCTCAGTCTTATTTCTCGACCGTTTCGGTGATCTCAAACCCGACCAATTTGCGTTCGACTTCTTCCAACGCAACGCGCGTGGGTTTGATGCTGTTGGTCATCTTGACGCGAGGCATTGCGCCTTTTTGAATCTGTTTGCTGCGTTTGGCGGCAATCAGAATCTTGCGATATTTGCTGTCAATTTCCGGAACGTTCAGTTCGTCATCTTGTTCTTCCATCATAATCACTACCTCCATTGAGTTGCTGAAAAGTTATTTGAATGTGTTGATGATCTGTTCGGCCAATTCGCTGCGCCGCAGACGGCGACATCGTTCAGCCAAAATGATGGCGGCCAATTCCTTGGTCGCATGTTGCAGATCATCGTTGATAATCACGTAATCGAAATTTTGATATTGCGACAGTTCGTTCAGCGCGTTGCGCAACCGTAGCTGCAAATCGTCTGCTCCATTGGCGCCGCGCGTATCCAGCCGATCAAGCAAGGTTTGATACGACGGCGGCAGGATGAAAACACCGACGGCATCAGGAAACAACGTCCGAGCTTGTTCGGCTCCCTGCACATCAATGGTCAAAATCACGTCGAAGCCTTCGGTGCGTAACCGTTCCACCAATCGTCGCGACGTACCGTACAGGTTGCCGTGAACTTCC
The DNA here is from genome assembly GCA_016789645.1 of Acidobacteriota bacterium. GTDB lineage: Bacteria > Acidobacteriota > Blastocatellia > RBC074 > RBC074 > RBC074. The sequence goes on from JAEUQP010000207.1 coordinate 3,107, forward strand.
GCCCATTCCAGAAAATCGCCGCGCTCAATCATCCGGCGAAATTCATCCGCCGAAACAAAATTGTAATGCACGCCATTCACTTCCCCATCACGCGGCGCACGCGAAGTATACGACACTGACGGCTTGATGCGCTGATCGCCGGCCAACACTTCACTGACCAGTGTGGTTTTGCCAGCGCCCGACGGAGCGGAAACGATAATCAGGTTGCCAATCATAAACAGTTTCCAGTTTTCAGTTTCCAGTTTCCAGACTGACAACCAACTGGAAACTGGAAACCGGAAACTGGCTACTCAACGTTATTTGCCTGCTCGCGCAGCTTTTCGACCTCGGTTTTAATTTCAATTGCCGCGTCGCAGATCGAAAGCTCAGAGGATTTCGACAGAATCGTGTTCGCTTCGCGGTTGGTTTCCTGCAACAGGAAATCCAGTTTTTTGCCAATTTCATGATCGCCGCTCAGCAGTTCCTTGAGTTGGACGATGTGGCTTTTCAATCGGGCGATCTCTTCGGTGATGTCGCTGCGTTCGGCCAGATACGCCACTTCCTGAGCCAGTCGCGTTTCATCAATTGTGGTTTTTTCCAGCAATTCCGTGACGCGTTTGCGGAGCTTTTCGCGGTACGCGTCCACCAAGCCACTTGCGCCGGAAATGATCAATTCAACCTGTTTTTCAATCCGTTCGACTCGTGCCAACAATTCTTTTTGCAATTCGTGCCCTTCGACGGCGCGCATCGCCACCAGCGACGTCAAGGCCTGGGTCAGGGCTTCTTCGACGCCCTGCACAACGGCTTCGCTCAACCCGTTGCCGTTGGTTTGCGACAACAGCACGTTGGGCAATCGGGCAATCGTCGCCAGATCCGGTTCTCCGCTCAGCCCGAACTCGTCGCGCATGGTTTTCAACGCCGCCAGATAGCCGCGAATCAATGGACGATTCAATTCATAAGCGGTGTCGGCGGTTTGCGAAAAATTGATCGTCACATCCACGCGACCGCGCGACAACGCCGCTTGAATCTGTTTTTTCAGCGGAATTTCCAGCGACATCAAATCCTGCGGCGCTCGCCAATGAATGTCCAAATTGCGATTGTTAACCGAACGCAGGTCCACTGTCACGGTGAAGTTTTCACCGATCGCGGTTCCTTGTCCGTACCCTGTCATGCTTTTGAGCATAGCTTTCAGTTCGCAGTTCGCGGTTCACAGTTCGCAGCCAAGCCCCAACGAAAAAGATTCGATCTTCCAAAAGCCATTAGCTGCGAACTGCGAACTGCGAACTGGCAACTTCCTCCTTTTCAGCAAACTGCAATTCATACAGCCGCCGATAAATGCCGTCGTGAGCCAACAATTCCTGATGCGTGCCGGATTCGGCAATGCGCCCGGCGTCCATCACAAGAATGCGGTCGGCGCGACGAATGGTGGAAAGTCGGTGCGCGATGACAATCGTCGTTCGCCCGGTCATCAAATTGTTCAGCGCCTGTTGCACCAGCATTTCGCTTTCAGTGTCGAGCGCGCTGGTCGCTTCGTCCAAAATCAAAATCGGTGCATCTTTCAAAATTGCCCGCGCGATGGCAATGCGCTGGCGTTGTCCTCCCGAAAGAATCAACCCGCGCTCGCCGACAACGGTCTCGTACCCTTCCGGCAATTTGGTAATGAACTCATCAGCCAATGCAGCTTTCGCCGCCGCTTGAATCGCCGCGTCGCTATCGTTTCGGCCATAAGCGCCGTACCCGATATTCGCCCGAACCGTGTCGTTGAACAAGTGAACTTCCTGCGTGACGACGGCAATTTGGCGGCGCAAACTTGCCAGCTTCAAATCGCGCACGTCATGTCCGTCCACCACCACCGCGCCTTCCACAACGTCGTAAAAGCGCGGAATCAGATTGGTCAGCGTGCTTTTGCCTGCGCCGCTCTGGCCGACAATGGCAATCATTTCTCCCGCGCGGACTTTGAACGAAACATTGCTCACGACCGGCAAATCAAACCCTGCGCCGTAACTGAAACTGACGTTGCGAAATTCAATCTCTCGCGAAAACCGTTCCAACGCGACGGCGTTCGGCGTGTCGCGCATTTCCATCTGCTCATCCATCACCTTGAAAATGCGCGCGGCGGATGCCAGTCCTTGCTGCAAATCGTGCTGTAATCGGCTCAGACGGCGAATCGGATCGTAGGCTTTGAACATCGCCACCAAAAATGCCGCCAAACTTCCCAACGTCATTTGCCCCATGTTGATGCTGCTTTGCGCATAAAGCAGCAACCCGGCGACGGCGACGATGCCTACGGTTTCCAGCAAAATCGGCGAAAAGAAATAAATTCGCATCGCCCGCAATTGATCCGTCATCTGTTTTCGTGCCGAGCGTCGAAACCGTTCGCTTTCGTAAGCTTCCATGCCGAAAGCTTTAACGACGCGCTGCGACGAAATCGCTTCCTGCGCAGTGTCCAGCATTTCCGCGCCGCTTTCTTGCCGCGAAGTCACATACTTTCGCAGCTTGCGATTGAACGTCGTCGTCAGATACGCCACCGGCGGAGCCAGCAAAATGATTGCCCCGGCCAATCGCCAGTTCGCGCCAAACAGCACCGCCAGATACACCACCAAACTAACGGATTCGCGCAACAAATCGCGAAATGTGTCGGAAACGGCGCGCTCAACCTGGGCGGCATCACTCAACAAATGAGCGGTTAGTTCGTTGGTCGGGCGTTTGGCAAAAAACGTAGCCGCTTGACGAATGATGTGATCGTACAGTGACGACCGCACATCAGCGATGACATGCTGGCCGATGTAACTCATCGAATACGACGAAAAGTATTCGGCGACGCCTTTGGCCAGGGTAAAACCAACCAGCAACGCCGCCACTTTGTCGAGCGTCAGATTGCCCAGCGATGGCAGAAAGCGTCCGATCAGCGGAATCGCCGACGAAGCTTGTCCCAGTTTTCCCGCTAGAGAATCAAAGATCGGTTGGAGCAACAATACCGTGCCGCCTTCGAGCAAGCCGGTTGCGATCATCAAAACAATGGAAATTGCGAAGATGATTCGGTAAGGCCGAAG
>JAEUQP010000224.1 GCA_016789645.1 Acidobacteriota bacterium
CGCCCGACGGATTACGTGTTCGCTTCGTGCGGCAACCAGACGCAAGCCAAAATTTTCCGCAACACAGACGCCGGAGCCGCCGGAGCCTGGATTCAGGTTCACACGGAAAACAATGCCGGGCGGACTTCGCTGGCGATTGCGCCATCGAATCAGGACATCATTTATGCGATGTCGGCGGCGCTGGACGGAACCTTCGACGATGCGCTGCACGCGGTGTTTCGTTCCACCAGCAGCGGCGACGCGGGCAGTTGGACGGCGCGCGTTCGCAACACCGATCCGAACAAGCTGAATGCTTCGATTTTGTCGTTTGTCCTCAACGCTTTTGCCACGAATTGCGGGCTGGACACTGCCAATACTTTTGGCGGGCAAGCTTGGTATGACAACGTGATTGCCGTTGATCCGACCGACCCGAACCGCGTCTGGGCAGGGGGCGTTGACCTCTTCCGTTCTGACGACGGCGGAGCCAATTGGGGAATGGCCGCGCACGCTTATCAATCGCCCACCAATCCGCAATACGTTCACCCCGATCAACACGTAATTGTTTTCCACCCGCAATACAACGGCACGACGAATCAAACCATTTACATCGGCAACGATGGAGGCATTTACCGGTCGAACAACGCGCGCGCCGCAACGGCGACGGGAAACAACGCTCCATGTAATCCTTCGGCGACGGCGGTCAACTGGACTGCGCTGAACAACGGATACGGCGTGACGCAGTTTTATCACGGCTCAGTGTACCCGAACGGCACGACCTATTTCGGCGGTACGCAAGACAACGGAACGATTCGCGGCAGTGATTCCACAGGCGCGAATGCCTGGAGCGAAATCAATGGTGACGACGGCGGATATTCGGCGGTTGATCCGACTAACACCAACATTCTGTTTTCTGCCACCACAGACATTTCGGTTCAAAAATCCATCAATGGCGGAACCAGTTTCAGCCCGGCAACGACGGGCATCAATGACACGGGATTGTTCATCACGCCATACGTGATGGACCCCAGCAATCCGCAGCGCTTGTTTCTGGGCGGCAGGTTGTATATCTGGCGCACGTCGAACGGCGCGGCCAGTTGGCAACAAGCCAGCGCCATCACCCCCGGTTCGGGATCGGTCAGCGCCATTGCCGTTTCGCCGACCAACGCCAATTTCGCGCTGGCGGGAATGAGCGACGGGTTTCTGATTCGCACAGATCAGGCGCTGACTTCCGGCGCAACCACAACCTGGCCTTCGGTGCAGCCACGAAGCGGTTATGTGTCTTCGGTGGCTTTCGATCCGACAAACAAAGACATTGCTTACGCCACCTATTCGACTTTCGGCGGAGTTCACGTGTGGAAAACCGTCAACGCCGGAGCCAGTTGGACGGGATTAAACGGCACGGGCGCGGGAACCTTGCCCGATGTGCCGGTGCATTCCATCGTCGTTGATCCGACGAACACCATGCGGCTGTACATCGGCACGGATGTCGGCGTGTTCGCTTCGTCTGATGGTGGCACGACATGGGCGGTGGAAAACACAGGCTTTGCCAATGTCATCACCGAATGGTTGACGATCAATTCCACCAGCAGCACGACGCAGTTGTTTGCGTTCACGCATGGGCGTGGAGCCTGGCGTGTGGCGGCCAATCCGACTGGCTGCAATTTCGCGTTGACGCCTGCCGAACAAACGTTCGCTTCA
>JAEUQP010000258.1 GCA_016789645.1 Acidobacteriota bacterium
TGGTTGTGGCATTGCGCGCATTGAATCGTCAGTCCGAGCACCGATTTGCCGATGGCATCCATGCGGTCAAACATTGCTTCCATGCGAAACTGTTCGGGATCAACGCCACCTTCCTGGTTAATCATCGAGTTCCGCAAAAACCCTGTGGCGACGATTTGATCCTGCGTGGCTTTCAGATCTTCTTTTGGCGGTAGCAAATCGCCAGCAATCTGTTCGATGATGAATTGATCGTACGGCTTATCGGCGTTCAGAGCGTTGATCACCCAATCACGATAAAACCAGACATAACGGGATTTGTCTTTTTCGTAGCCATCCGAATCGGCATACCGCGCAGCATCCAGCCACAAACGCCCCCAGCGTTCACCGTAATGCGGCGACGCCAACAATCGTTCGACTTGTTTTTCATAAGCGTTCTGCGATTTGTCGGCGAGAAAAGCATCTACTTCGGCAATCGTTGGCGGCAACCCGATCAAATCCAAACTCAATCGCCGCAGCAACGTCACGCGGTCGGCTTCCGGCGAAGGCGTCAATCCTTCTTTTTCCAATCGCGCCAACACGAAAGCGTCAATTGGAGTTTTGCCCCACGCTGAGTTTGTTACTTTCGGAATCGTTGGCCTGACAGGAGCAACAAAAGCCCAATGTTTGGGAGACTCTTTCCCCCCGTCTCCTCGTCTCTCTGCCTCTCCCTCCCAGATTGCGCCTTCTTCGATCCAACGCCGAAGAAGTTCGATCTGCTCAGGCTTGAGCGCTTCGCCGCCGAGCGGCATGCGTTTTTCGCCGCCTTCGCCGCGAACGCGATGCATCAGACGACTGTTGCGCGCGTCTCCGGGAATGATGACTGCGCCGGAAATGCCGCCTTTCATCGCGGAGGTTCTGTTATCGAGCCGGAGTTGGCCTTTGGCAGTTTGTTCGCCGTGACAGCTTTGGCAATGCGCGCGAAAAATTGGCTGAATGTCACGCACGAAATCTATCTTGGCAGTTTGCGCCGATGACGAATGAGCAAGAAAACCGCCGCTGACAGCGACAACCACAACGAACAGCTTCAACCAAAATCGAGTCACCATAAACGGACCGCCCCACTTTTACTTTTTTGAGATTTGCCTTTTAACGTTTGATTTCACTGCGCGGTGTATCCGCCATCCACCATCAAATGCGTTCCGGTGATGAACGAAGCTTCGTCCGAAGCCAGAAACAAAATCGGATGGGCGACTTCGCGTGGGACACCGGGGCGATTGAGCAGATGCTTTGCCCCTTCGATGGCTTTGAATTCCTCCATCGTGATGCCTGCCTGCGCACAATGCTTTTCCGAAGCCTGCGTAATGATCGTTCCCGGACACACTGCGTTGACGCGAATCCCAAACGGAGCCAAATCCATCGCCATGTTTTTGGTCATTTGAATGATCGCCGCTTTGGTTGCGCTGTAACTGACAAAATGCGGTTGAGCGATAAAACTCGACATTGACCCCAAATTGACGATGGAACCGCCTCCGGTTGTTTTCATCGCTTCGCTGGCGAAACGGCTGACCAGAGCCGTGCCGATGAC
>JAEUQP010000270.1 GCA_016789645.1 Acidobacteriota bacterium
AACTTTGATCCGTCGCAACGATGAACGCATCAGCGGTTGGGTGTTTGATCGAACTGACCAGCTTCGTTTGGCCACGCGCACGGCGGACAATGGCGACACGGAAATCCTGAGCGTCAATAAAAACGACCTGAAAACAATCTATTCGTGCAGCGTATTTGAAACCTGCGCGCCGGTGCGATTTCACAAAGACAATCGTCGCTTTTATCTGATCACCAACCGCGGCACGGACGATCTGATGCGATTGACGCTGTTCGATCTGACCACACAGGTGACGGAATCGGTCGAAATTGATCCGTTGAAGCGCGTGGATTTCGGTGCTCCGATTTTCTCCGACGTCACGGATGAATTGATTGGCACGACATACGAAGATGATCGCGTCCGCACCTATTGGCGCGACAAACAATACGAAGCTGATTACAAACTGCTGCAAAGCAAACTGCCGAACCGCGACATTTCGTTGGACTCTTCGACCACTGACGAAAAGCTCTGGAAAATTTCTGCCAGCAGCGACACCGAACCCGGCGAAGCGTATCTGTTCGATCGCGTGTCGAAAAAATTGACGCTGCAATACCGCATCTTCGACAAATTGCCGCGCGAGCATCTGGCTGAGATGAAAGCCATCACGTATGCGTCGTCGGACGGATTGCAGATTCCCGCGTTTCTGACTTTGCCGAAAGGTTCGACGGGAAAAAACCTGCCGCTGATTGTCTTTCCGCACGGAGGCCCTTGGGCGCGCGATTCGTGGGGGTACAACCCGTATGCGCAGTTTCTGGCCAATCGAGGCTATGCCGTGCTGCAACCCAATTTCCGCAGTTCAGTCGGGTACGGCAAAAAATTCCTCAACGCCGGTAACAAACAGTGGGGCGAGAAAATGCAGGATGACCTGACCTGGGGCGTCAAGGCGATGATTGCGCAAGGCATTGCCGATTCCAAACGCGTCGGCATTATGGGCGGCAGTTACGGCGGGTACGCGACGTTGGCCGGATTGGCGTTTACGCCGGATGTTTACGCCGCCGGAGTTTCCATTGTCGGCCCCTCGAATCTGATTACGCTGCTGGCTTCGATTCCACCGTATTGGGAAGCCGGGCGGAAAATCTTCAACGAACGCATGGGCGATCCGGGAACCGCCGAAGGTCGCGCGCAATTGGAACGCCAATCGCCGCTGAATTCGGCGAACAAGATCAAAGCGCCATTGCTGGTGATTCAGGGCGCCAACGATCCGCGCGTCAAAAAAGCCGAATCGGATCAGATTGTTATCGCGCTGCGAGATCGCGGATTCGCGGTGGAATACATCGTCGCGCCGGATGAAGGGCACGGCTTTGCACGTCCCGTCAACAACATGGCGATGTTCGCCGCCGCCGAAAAGTTTCTGGCCAAACATCTGGGCGGTCGGTTTCAGGAAGGCGCAACGCCGGAAGTCGCCACACGATTGAAAGAAATCACCGTGGACGTAAAGACCGTTGAAAAACCGAAGCCTGCGGTGGTGGCAGCGACTTCTCCGAAACCTGCAGCGGACTTGAAACCCGTCCGGTTGAATTACAAAGCCAAATTGGAACTTGGCGGCCAGACGATGGAAATGACCACGACGACCGACATCAAGGATCAGGGCGGCGCGTGGTTGATTACTGAGCTGGCCAGAATGCCGCAAGGCGAAGTCAGCGACACGACGGTTGTCGAAAAAGGTTCGCTGGTGCTGACCAAACGTTCCATCAAACAAGGGCCGGTGGCGATTGACGTGGATTTCAAAGCCAACAAGGCCAGCGGCGCGATAAACCTCAACGGACAAGCTCGTCCAATTACTGCCGACACTGGCGGCGCGGTGTTCGCCGATGGAGCCGGTTCTTATTCGGTCATTGGCGCGTTGCCGCTGGCCGATGGCTATTCGACAACCTTCCGCAACTTCGATTTGCAAAAACAACTGCCGACGCTGAAACAGTTGAAAGTCGTCGGATCGGAAAAAGTCATCGTTCCGGCGGGAAGCTTCGATGCCTTCAAAATCGAAATCACTTCGGCGGAAGGCGATCCGGGCAAAACCACCATCTGGATTGCCAAAACCAATCGCAATCTGATCAAAACCGTCGCCGTCATTCCACAAAACGGTGCGGTGATTACTTCGGAGTTAGTCCAATAAGGTTCGCAGTTCACAGTTCGCAGTTCACAGCGGGATTCACTGTGAACTGCGAACTGTGAACCGCGAACTGGAGAAAACCAATGGCCGTTTACGGGCAAACTTATAAAGCGTACGAAGGCGATTTGACGCCGTCGTGGTCGCGGTTTCTGGTGATTCCGCGTTATGCGTATCAAGACCTGTTCAAATATACGCTGTTCGTCGTGCTGTTCGTCATCTGTTTTGTGCCACCGCTGATCTTTGCCACGATCATTTACCTGCACCACAACGCAGCGGCATTGGCGATTTTCGGCATCAGCGGAGCCGACATCATTCCCATCAACGGAACGTTCTTTTCGGTCTTCACCGGAATCCAGACTTCGCTGGCGTTTATCTTCACGGTGATTATCGGGCCGGTGCTGATTTCGCGCGATTTGTCGAACAACGGATTGCCGCTGTATCTGTGCCGCCCATTCACGCGGTTTGAATATATTCTGGGCAAAGCGTCCGTGCTGCTGATTTTGCTTTCGACGATTACCTGGATTCCGGGAACGTTGTTGTTCCTCTTTCAGTCGTATCTGGAAGGCGGCGGCTGGTTGATGAACAATTACTGGATGCTGTATGCGATCCTGGTTGTCTGTCTCGCGTGGATCGTCATGCTGACGCTGCTGGCAATGGCGTTTTCCGCGTGGATCAAATGGCGCACGGCGGCCAGCGCCGCCTTGTTTGCCATCTTCATCATTCCGACGCCAATCGGATTCGCCATACAAGGAATCCTGAAAACCAGCAAAGGGCATTTGTTGAACGTAGGCATGGCCTTGAGCGTCATGATGCAGGAACTCTTCCAACTGCGCGATGACATTACCCCGGATGACGATAATTACTTTTTCTCGTACGGCGAAGCCTGGATGGTCTTTTTCGCCTACGCTGCGCTGTGTTTGTACATGCTGTGGCGCAAAGTCCGCGCTTATGAGGTGGTGTCATGACGAACGAAACTGCCAAATACACCGACGACCATTTGATCGTGTTTGAAAACATCTCGAAGTTTTATGGCGAGATTCTGGGCGTCAACCGCGTCAACCTGACCATTGCGCCGGGCATCACCAGTCTGGTTGGGCCGAATGGTTCCGGCAAAACGACGTTGATGAATTTGATGACCGGATTGATCCAACCATCGCGCGGCACGGTTCGCGTGCTGGGGGTCAGCCCCGACGATCCGCAACGCATGTTTCGCTTTATGGGGTACTGCGGCCAGTTCGATTCCTTTCCGCGCGGCATGACCGGTTATGAATTCATCTTTTCGTTTTTGCTGGTGCAAGGCTTTCCCAAAAAAGAAGCCGAATCCATGACCTGGCGCGCGATCGAACGCGTTGACCTGGTCGAAGCCGCGCATCGCAAAGTCGCCGGCTACAGCAAAGGCATGCGCCAGCGCATTCGACTGGCGCAATCCATCGCGCACGATCCGTCGGTGATCGTGCTGGACGAACCGCTCAACGGACTTGACCCGATGGCGCGCGACGAAACCAAACGGCTGTTTCGCCAACTGGCCAAAGACGGATTGCACCTGATTATTTCCAGCCACATCCTGCACGAACTGGAAGAAATGTCAGACACCATCGTGCTCATCAACAATGGCTACATT
>JAEUQP010000278.1 GCA_016789645.1 Acidobacteriota bacterium
CGTGTGCGGCTGTGAACGACGACCTTGGCAATCAGCGAATCGTAATGCGGCGGCACGAAATACCCATTGTAAATGGCCGTATCCACACGAACTCCGGGACCGGACGGCAAATTCAAGGTCGTGATTCTGCCCGGGCTGGGCGTAAAGGTGACCGGGTCTTCGGCGTTGATGCGGCATTCGATGGCGTGGCCGACGAACATCAGCTCATCCTGGGTTTCGGTCAGTTTTTCACCGGCAGCAATGCGGATTTGCGCAGCGACCAGATCGGAAACCGTCACCAGTTCTGTCACCGGATGTTCCACCTGGATTCGAGTGTTCATTTCCATGAAATAGAAATTGCTGTTCTCATCCATCAGAAACTCAATCGTTCCGGCATTGCTGTACCCGATGCGTTTGCAGGCTTCGACGGCAACGCGTCCCATTTCTTGTCGCAGTTCATAACTGACAGCGGGCGACGGAGATTCTTCGATCAGTTTCTGGTGGCGACGTTGCACCGAACATTCGCGCTCGCCCAGATGAATCACGTTGCCGTAGTTGTCGCCCAGCACCTGAATCTCGATGTGACGAGGATTTTCAATGTACTTTTCGATGTAGACGCCGCTGTTTTTGAACGCGACTTCGGCTTCAGCCCGAGCCGTCTGGTAGGCGTTGAGCAACTCTTCGCGGTTGCGTGCGATACGCATGCCGCGTCCGCCGCCGCCCGCCGTCGCTTTGATCAGCACAGGATACCCAATTCGCGCCGCTTCGCTGAGAGCCGTTGCTTCGTCCTCGATCAAACCGTCACTGCCCGGAGTAACCGGCACTCCGGCTTCTCTCATGGTTCGTTTGGCTTCGGACTTGTCGCCCATCATCCGAATCGCGTCAGGGCTGGGCCCGATAAAGGTGATGTTGCATTCTCTGCAAACTTCCGCGAAATGCGCGTTTTCCGACAAAAAACCATATCCCGGATGAATAGCATCCACGTTGGTGATTTCGGCAGCGGCAATAATCTGTGGGATGTTCAGGTAGCTTTTAGGCGATGGCGCTGGGCCGATGCAAATTGCTTCGTCGGCAAATCGAACGTGCAAACTGTCGCGGTCAGCTTCGGAATGAACGGCAACCGTTTTGATACCCAGTTCGCGACAAGCCCAAATCACGCGGCAGGCAATTTCACCACGATTGGCAATAAGAATCTTTTTGAACATTGGTTGGTGGTCGGTAGTTGTTGGTCAGTGGTTGGTGGCCAGCTTCATCCGAAAGCAAGACACGCCAACCACAAATCACTATTTTCTGATTCCAAACAGAGCCTGGCCGTATTCGACCGGTTGACCGCTTTCGACAAAGATTTTGGCAATCACGCCGCTGGCATCCGACTGAATTTCATTCATCAGTTTCATGGCTTCGACGATGCACAGCACCTTGCCCACTTCGACAGCATCGCCCAATGAAACAAACGGTTTGGATGTCGGCGAAGGCGCGCTGTAAAACGTGCCGACAATGGGCGAAGTCACAATGTGCAGATTCTCTTCTGGTTGCGGCGCTGGTGCGGCAGCAGGAGCAGTG
>JAEUQP010000301.1 GCA_016789645.1 Acidobacteriota bacterium
CTCGGTTTGCTCTCGCTGGCTACTCTCTCCGGCGTCTTTGCCGCATTCTGCAACTCCGCCGGGAGAATCGCTGGAAGAAATGATGCCCAAAATCACTCCGCACGAAGTGACTCAGTTGTTGCTGGATTGGCGCAACGGTGATCAGCAGGCGCTGGAACGTCTGACGCCGTTGGTGTATGACGAATTGCGCCGGTTGGCGGCCAGGTATCTGCGCCACGAACGCGAAGCCCACACGCTGCAAACTACCGCGCTGGTCAACGAAGCGTATCTGCAATTGATTGGCCAACAACATCGAGACTGGCAAAACCGCGCGCACTTTCTGGCCATCGCTTCGCACCTGATGCGGAACATTCTGGTTGACCACGCGCGGGCTCACGCCGCCGCCAAACGCGGCAAAGGCGATCAAGCCTTACCGCTGGATGAAGCGCTGGAAGTCCCAAGCCAGATTAAACCTGATGTTCTGGCGCTGAACGACGCGCTGAACGATTTGGCCAAACACGACGAACGAAAATGCCAAATTATCGAGCTTCGTTATTTCGGCGGTTTGAGCATGGACGAAATTGCCGAAGTCACAGGTTTGTCCGTCGCCACGCTTCGCCGCGATTTGCGAATGGCTGAAGCGTGGTTGGGAAGGCAAATGCAACGGTAGTTGATAATGGACAATTGACAATTGATAGCATCGCTATCTACGTCAGTTCATTGCCATCAACTAACTATCAATTATCAACTGTCCATTATCCGTTAAGCCCATGACTCCTGAGCACTGGCAACACATCAAAAGTCTGGTCAATTCCGCTTTGCAGCAAAGCCCCGACGAACGCGCAGCCGTCTTGCAGCAATCCTGTGCCGAAGATGTGTCGCTGCAACGCGGAACCGAAGCCTTGCTGTCGTTTCACGAACAATCGACGCGCAATCTGGCTTCTCCTGCCAAGCTCAGTTCCGCAGGCACGATGTCGCCGGAACGCTGGCAGCAGATCGAGCAAATCTTCGCGTCAGCGTTGGAGCTTGAACCCGCCCAGCGCCCAGCTTATTTGGCAAAGGCTTGCGGCAACGACGAAGAGTTGCGCCACGAAGTCGAAGCCTTGTTGGTTTTTCAAATCGGGATGAGCGGTGTGATTCAAGGCGCGGTTCACGGAGCCGCTGGGTTGTTGGCGAACACATCTGAAAAAGCTCGTTTCGCGCCGGGCATGACGCTCAACAAACGGTATCGAATCATTAGCCAACTTGGCAAAGGTGGGATGGGCGAAGTCTATCGCGCCGACGATTTGAAACTCGGCCAGTCAGTTGCGCTGAAATTCCTGACACCGCAGTTGTCGAACGACAAAGCGATGTTGGCGCGCTTTCTTGGTGAAGTCCGGACTGCGCGGCAAGTCACGCATCCGAACGTTTGCCGCGTTCACGACATCGGCGAAGTGACGACTTCTTCAGGCAAGCTCCACTTTCTTTCGATGGAATATGTGGACGGCGAAGACCTGTCTTCGCTGTTGCGTCGCATCGGTCGTTTGCCCGCGGACAAAGCCGTAGAGATCGCCAACCAGCTTTGCGCGGGATTGGCCGCCGCGCACGACGCTGGAATTTTGCACCGTGACCTGAAACCAGCGAACGTGATGATTGATGGGCGCGGCAAAGTCCGCATTACGGATTTTGGTTTGGCAGGTTTGGCTGAACAGTTTCGCGGTCAGGAAGTCATGTCGGGAACTCCGGCGTATATGTCGCCGGAACAACTTGCCGGAAAAGAAGTCACGACCAAAAGCGACATTTACGCCTTGGGCTTGGTGATTTACGAAATCTTCACTGGCAAACGAGTCTTTGAAGCGGGCAGTTTGGAGGAACTGCGTCGCATGCACGAAAGCAGCGCGCCGACCAATCCTTCACTGCACGTCAAAGAAATTGATCCGCAGGTGGAAAAACTAATTCTCCGTTGTTTGGCCAAAGACCCTGCTGATCGCCCAGCCTCAGCAATTCAAGTCGCGGCGGCTTTGCCTGGAAATGATCCGTTGGCCGCTGCGCTTGCCGCCGGAGAAACGCCTTCGCCGGAGATGGTGGCCGCCGCGCCCAAAACGGGAAGCTTGCGTCCGGCGGTGGCGGGCGCTTGTTTGGCAGCGACACTGCTGATCGTGGCCATCTTGCTGCTGATGGCGAAATCCGTCTTTTTGCACGAGGCGCTGCCACTGCAAAAATCGCCGGAAGTGTTGACTGAGCGCGCGCAAAACCTTAGCCAGAAGCTCGGTTACAAAGCCGCGCCCGCCGATTCGGCGCATGGGTTTGAGCTTGATCCGAACTATTGGGAGTACGGCTATTGGACGAAAGCCCCGGCTGTTTTTTGGGAACGAATCAAGACAGGCCAGCCGCTGATGCTCTATTTTTGGTATCGCCAGAGTCCGAAATATCTGACGCCGACCAATCCGCCAATCAATGTCGGGCTGAACGATCCGCCGCAGGATGTGCCGGGCATGGTCAGTATGATTCTCGACCCGCGTGGGCGGCTGGTAGAATTCCAGGCCGTTCCGCCACAGGTGGTTCCGCAAGAAAGCGCGAAGGCGGAACCGGATTGGACGCCGCTGTTTGCCGAAGCCGGGTTGGATTTCACCCAATTTACCGCCAGCAGTCCGCAATGGAATCCGCCCGGCTTTGCCGACAAACAAGCCGCCTGGCAAGGTCAGCACCCCGATCACGCCGATGTTTCGATTCGCGTCGAAGCTGCTTCCTGGCACGGCCAACCTGTTTATTTCCGCATTGTCGCGCCGTGGGACAAAGCGCGGCGGCAGGAAGCGGAAACGCCGAGCCTCAGTAATAAAGCCGGGACAGTCTTGGGTTATATCGTCCTGGCGGCGCTCATTCTTGGGGCTTTGCTGCTGGCGCGGCAGAACCTGCGGCAAGGACGTGGCGACCGCAAGGGCGCGACCAAGCTGGCGCTGATGATTTTTACTCTAGTCTTGCTAACGCATTTGTTCAGCGCGCATCACGTGCCAACCAATGGTGAATGGCGGATTCTGAATGAGGTTGCTTCTCAATCGCTGTTCGCTGCCGCGCTGGCCTGGCTCTTTTATCTGGCATTGGAACCTTATGTGCGCCGGTACTGGCCGAAGCTGTTGATTTCGTGGACGCGCTTGCTGGCTGGGGATTTCCGCGATCCGATGATTGGGCGAGACGCGTTATTGGGCGGACTGTTCGGACTGATCGGCCACCCGCTGGTCATCTCGGTCGGCCATCTGCTGTCAGTGCGCCTGGGTATTGATAGCGCGCCTCGTCATAATTTAGGCAGTTTTACACTCGGCGGAATTCGCCACTTGTTCTCTCATTTTCTGCTCGATCTATGGCAGGCAATTTTTATTGGGTTGGCGGCGTTATTGCTGCTGCTGCTGATTTACATCGTTGTGCGCCGAGAGTGGTTGGCGGCGTTAGTGACCTGGTTAATTTTCTACACGCTGCTACTGCTGTTTTTCACGTCTTCCTGGCCCTTCGCATTGCTTTATACGATTCAAGCGGCGGCAGTCGTCATCACGGCCTCACGCTTCGGCCTGCTTGCCACGATGTTCTACTGGGTATTTGTCATGTTGTGGTTCGAGTTTCCGCTGACGCTGGATTTTTCGCGCTGGTACGCGGGCAACGGGCTGTTTGCCGTGGGGGTAATGGTGGCGCTGAGCGGCTACGGCTTTTATACCTCGCTGGGCGGGCAGAAGGTGTTCGCGGGGAAGCTGCTGGATGAGTGAGGATAGTCGTCAGTCCGAACATCTCGGCAAGTTGTAGTAAAATGCCGCCGCGATAAGCTTTCCTGGATAAGCAGGCTGGTGAAAAGGTGACTGTTTATGCAACTCTACGATGTCATCTGGAAAGAACAATTCGTTGATAAGTTGGCTGATAAACATGGCGTCTCGACGAATGAGGTCGAAGAAGTTTTGTTCGGAAAACCGCACGTTCGTTTGGCTGAAAAGGGGCGGGTCAAGGGAGAGAACCTGTACACCGCCTACGGACAAACAGAGGCTGGCCGATATTTGGTAGTCTTTTCATCCGCAAACGCCGGGCAACGGCTTTGCCAATTTCAGCGCGCGAGATGAGCGCGGCTGAACGCAGGTATTACCATGAGCAAAAAGAAACAAATTGATCCCATCCCGGAAGAATTCAGCAGTTATGAAGAGGCCGCCGAATTTTGGGACACGCACGACACGACGGATTACCCTGATGCTTTCCGCACCGTCAAAGTGGAGGGCGAGTTGCGAAACCGTCATTACGAAATCGAGATCGAAGCCGATGTCGCACAGGCGCTCAGAAGGCAAGCACGACAGAGCGGCGTCAAGCTCAGCCAACTAGCCAGTCAGTTGCTCCGGCAACACTTGCCGCCACGCTTGAAAGCAAAGACCACAAAGGTTTAATGCTATGGCGAGCAGACCGACACTGAAAGTAAATCCGAATCAATTGATGCTGAGCGCGGTCAACCGTGTGAAAATCCCGAACCTGCCATTTCGCGCCGAGTACGATTCAGAAACCGACACGCTCTATTTACGGTTTCAAGACGACCTGAAAGCCACACGCAGTAAAAGCGATCCGGCCAATGGCGTGATTTATGATTACCACGAAAAGACTCTGGTCGGGATTGAAATCCTCGAAGCCTCAGCTTGACGCCCCTATCTCACTGGACTGGAAAAGGGTGTTCGCGGAGAAGCCGCTGGAAGTGTGAGCCGTCCACATGTAGAGACATAAAATTTTGCGTTTCTACGCTTGTGTCACAGCTTCCAGCTTTGCGCGATTTGGTGGGCTTTCTCCGTTTGGCCGAGTTGCAGCAGCAGCGATTGAAGTTCCGCCGCCGGAGTTTGTCGCGCGCGAGTCACCGCAGCAAAACGCGAATCGTCTTTGGCCAGTTGCTGGCGAATGTCGTCCAGCAGCGCGACGGTTTGCTGAAAGGCCGTCAATGTTTCCGGCGAAGTCAGAGTTTGCGCTTTTAGGATTTGTGCTTTCGTCCAGTATGCGCGCCAGCGTTCGCCGGAATCGGCTTCTTCCAGCAAGGCAATCGCACGTTCGATGACGGATGAGGCTTCGTCAGCCTGTCCCAACGCCAGCAAGGCGCGCGCGCGTTCGGTCAAAATCACTCCCAGCCCATCGCGGTTATTCAATTCTTCGGCAATGACAAGGGCGTTGTCGGCAAATTCCAGCGCTGATTGTGGACTGTGTTCTGCCAGTTCCAGCCGAGCCAGATCGGTCATCACGCGAAATTCATCGTCGCGATCACCGATTTCCAAAATCATCGCGTAAGACTTTTCCAGCAACGTGCGCGCTTCGGCCAGATGGCCGCGTTCGCAATTCGCGCGTCCCAGCAACCAGTAAGTTTCGGCTTCACCGTGCGTCGCGCCGACGGCGTGCATCTTTTGCTGCGCGCGAAGCAGCATTTCCACCGCTTCGTCATACAACCCCTGAGCCAACCGCGCCTGGCCGATTCCCATATCCATTTTGGCTTCGCTGTTGGCATCGCCCAAACGTTCGGCGTCTTCGCGCGCGCGCAGCGCCAGTTCAATCGCGGTTTCGTATCGGCCTCGGCTGAGTTCCGCCCAATGGCTGCGGCGCAACAACAACACGCGACGTTGAATATCGCCAACCGACGACAGGTAATCCACCGCGCGTTCCAACAGCGGAGCGCCTTCGGTGAAATGGCCTTGCAGCGCGCGCGCCCATCCCAACAACCCGAACGCAATGGCGGCCACGTGGCTGTTCAGCGGAACGTCGCGTAACGATTGCTGCGCCAATTCAATTGCCGCGTCGTAATTTCCTTGTCGGACTTCGACGCCGCCGATTTGCAGCAACGCCAATCCCGCGCCGTCCTGATCGTCCATGGCCCGATAAATTTCCAACGCCTGTTCGGTGACGGCGATGGCTTCACGGTACAAACTCAAACTCATGCGCGTCTGGCCTTGCTGCAACAACGCCGTCGCCAATCCCGCGCGGTCGCCGATGGCGCGAGCCAGCGAAACGGCTTCGGCATACACGGCGTCGGATTCTTTCAGTTTGCCCAAGGCGAAAAGCGTTTCGCCCAGAGCAAACAGCAACTTCAATTGATCCGCAGGGGCAATCGGATTGCCGCTGGTTTGCGCCAATTCGTACGCTGCGCGGCGGGCACGTTCGATGCAAGTCATGGCTTCACTCCACGACAAACGGCTGCTGGCCGCTTGCCAGGCGCGAATGCCCCAATCAAAGGCGCGTTCCCAATTTCCTCCGGATTCGTAATGCGCGCTGACGGCGTCGGCCACGCGGTCAGGTTCCAACAAGTACATGCCTTCGATGGCGCGCGCGGCAAACAGATGCAGTCGTTTTCGCTGGCGAGGCGGCAACCCGTCATACAGCACCTGGCGCAGCGTGTTGTGATAAAAACGCATGTCGTTGTCGCCGGTCACGCCGCGTTCGGACAACACGCCGCGCCGCACGGCCTCCTGCAACAATTGTTCGATGTCGTCTTCGCTGCGCCCGCACATTTTGGCCAGCGTTTCGACGCGAAACTCTTCGCCCAGCACGGCGGCCATTTCGACCAGTTGGCGAACTTCTTCAGACAGCCGATCCAGTTTGGCTTGCGCAGCCATGACGATCGTTACAGGCAACGACAAATCTTTGAAGCCATTCCATTGCCAATGCGGTTCAGGCTGCAGGTCGAAACTGACCACGCGTTCCGCCGCCAGCAACCGCAACATCTCCATCAAAAAATAAGGATTGCCGCCCGTGATGCGATGCAGCGTTTGCATGTCGGCAGGAGGAATTTCGATGGTCGAACTGAGCACGGCTTCAATGGCTGCGCGACACAGCGTTTCATCCAGCGGGCGCAGCGACAACGTTGTGTAGCTGCGGTACCCGGCCAGCCGCTTCAGCCATTCGGCAAATGCGCTTTGGCGTTCGTTGACAGCTTCGGCGCGAGCCAGGCACACCAGCATCAACGGTTCACGTTGCAGCATTCGCATCAGATTGCCGATGACTTCGCGACTGGCTTCGTCCGCCCATTGCACGTCATCCAGAATCAACACCAGCGGACGTTGCTGGCTGGCGCGCAAAAAACATTGGCTGATGGGCGCAACGGCTTTTGACGCCGGAGCGGTCAGTTTTCCGGTCGGACGCGGCAAGGTCAGCGAACCGGTGCGGGCAATGGTGGTTTCTTCCACGCGCAACGCGCCCGTGTTGGTGGTCTGGCGAATCTGGCTGTTGAGCCTGCCGTCGGTGAACAGCTCTTCTGGCAATGAAATGCCGAAGTGATTTTTGACCATCGCCCGCAAATCGCATTCATCGCGGTTGGCGGCAGTGACGCCTAGCAGATTGCGAAGCAAATCCAGGAAGATTTCGTACGGCGCAAGTCGGCTGGCCTGATAATCGAAAAATTGTGCGTACAAACAAACTGCGCCTTGCGCTTGCGCCAGATTGGCAAACGCGCGCGCAAGCTGAGTTTTGCCGACGCCGGATTCACCAATCAGCAACACAGGTCTGCCGTTGCCATCCAGCGCACGACGAAAATCGCCGAACAATTGAGCCAGCTCTGCATCGCGTCCGACCAATTGGTTGTAATCGGGAATTCCATTTGCGGCGGGTTGAGCAAGCGGTTTGGCGAATGGCGGCGGTTCAATCGGCGCGGCGAATTCAGCGGCTTCACCGGAAGGCTCGCTCGGTTTGGCGGGTGATTCTGCCTTTTCCAGTTCGACTTTGGCGATGAACCGGTAACCGCGCCCGTGATAGGTTTCGATGAATTTCGCTTGGTCGGCAACGTCGCCCAGCGCACGCCGCGCTTGAGACACAGCTCGTTTCAGCACGCCGTCGGTTGTGAATGTGTCTGGCCAAACGGCTTCCAACAATTCCTCTTTGCTGATGACGCGGTCGTTGTTGGCGACCAGATACCGCAACACTTGAACAGCACGGCGTTCCAGCGGGACGATCTTCTCTTCGCGGTAGAGCAAATCAACGTCAGCGGGAATTCGATAAGGCGGAAACAGCAACGCAACTTGAGGTGTGTTGGGCATAAACTTGATTGGAAAACTTCAGGAGATGATCCCGCTGCGTAATGCTTTGCTGACAGCTTCGTTTTTGGAATGGACGTGGAGCTTTTCATAAATGCTGCGTATGTAATTTCGCACAGTGTTGACGCTGATGGCCAGTTGTCCGGCGGCGCTCTGGTAACTGTGCCCGTCAGCCAGCAATTGCAGGAGTTTGATTTCCTGCGAGGTCAGTTGTTCTTCCAGCTTTTCCGGTTGTTTGGTGGTTTGAAACAGCGTCACGACTTTGCGGGCGATTTCCGGCGACATTGGCGCGCCGCCTTCGTGAGCTTCGCGGATGGCGTCGAGCAATTTTGCCGGGGGAGTTTTTTTCAGCAAATACCCGCAGGCTCCATTGCAGATGGATTCAAAGATTTTGTCCTGCTCGGCGTAAATGGTCAGCATCAGCACCTGCATCGCCGGAAATCGTTCGCGAAAGAGTTTGACGCCGTCCGAACCCAGCATTCCCGGCAAATGAATGTCCAGCAGCAAAATGTCCGGCACCTGTTGGCCGTCCGCGCCCAGATTACGAATTGCTTCTTCGACCGAACCGTACATTTGCGAACAACCGTATCCCGGAGTTGCGCTGATTAATAATCCCAGCCCTTCGCGCAACGATCGGTCGTCTTCGACAATGCCGACATGAATGATTCCATTGGTTGATTCCATATTGTCTTTCCGAGTTCCCGGGGATGTCAGGTATGCACCAGGAATATTACTGCACGTGTCCCACCGCTGGGCAGCGCACAAATATGCGTGTGCTGGTCGGGCGGCGCCTCACGAAAACATCACCAAAGCCTCATGAACGAATCAACGGCCTCGAATACACTCCTTCGCGTTGATAACTGAACGGGTGACGCCGACGAGATGCTGTCTTGTCAGGCAAGAAGGGGTATTTCGATGTTCGCTGTCCGGTTCGTCCAGTGATATACGTCCGGAGCGGCGGGCACTGAGTAGCGACGAAGCGGCGGGAATTGGTCAGTTTGGTTTCTGAGGCGAGAGGCCAAGCTGAATTTTCCGCCGCTTCGCGCTTTCGGCCTCCTTATCAAAAACGCTGTGCGATCTTTCATAAAAAGCCGCTTTTCACGGTTTTGACTATGAGAAGCGGGTTCACGGACTGGAAGCACGTTGCACGAAGTTTGAGTTCCTTCGCGCATACGCTGACGGTATGGATTGATTCAAGGTCAGGGGCGACAGTGACAATTCATGCCATCTTGCTTCCAACGAGTGGCTGGCGGTGCGTCGAATCCGACCCCACAGGTGACAGATGCATCCCGATGCATCCCATAATTCTGTTGCCGAATAGGACAGAGATTTGTGGGCACCGCTAGCTGCTGCTGTATTCCTACCGGACAAAACCTGCCGATTTTAATGTTTCTGGGGCTTCCATGCTCGACTGTTCCATTGTATAAACACTTCGCCCTACACTTCCTCCCAATTCCCCCTGAGTAAGCAGTAAAGTACATTTCAATCTTAACCAGGAGCAGAGAACTACAACTCTAAGGCTTATCTCTGCGAATTGCTGACGCTCAAGGCATTTTGGTTAGACACGGCTTGTTCTCCTCAAGAGCTTAAAATCGTGTCTGTGTGATGTGATCGTGGGAGCGTCATCACACCAATCCAGCATCCCTGTAGTACCGAAAACCAAAGTTTGTTTAGACATCGTTGCTCGCCGTATTGTGCCCTACCCAATAGTGTTGCAGGCCAGAACTGTCCATCGTGGCCTGTCAGGCAAGCTCTGTCCACAGTTGTCATTTTTGGTCCCCGTTACGATCACGACCTGATTCATAGAGCATAAGGAGAAACCGAATGCTTTCGCCGAACACGCTGTTACAAGACCGCTATCTGATTCTGCGCCTGCTGGGGCAGGGAGGAATGGGAGCGGTGTATCAGGCGACCGATAGAAAATTTGGAAATGCCGTTGCGGTCAAGGAAACGTTTTACAGCAACGAGCAAATGCGCCAGGCATTTACACAGGAAGCGCGGTTGTTGAACCGGTTGCGACATTCAGCTCTGCCGGTGGTGATGGATTATTTTCCCAGCGGGGACAAACAGTTTCTGGTCATGCAATACATTCCGGGCAAAGACCTGGAACAATTGCTGAATGAACGCAAAGCCGCCGAACAAGGCGCGTTTATGGCTTCGCAAGTCATGCAATGGGCAGATCAATTGCTGGATGCCCTGGAATATCTGCACGCGCAAAACCCGCCCGTGATTCACCGCGACATCAAACCGCAGAACCTGAAGCTGACTCCGCGCGGCGAAGTGATTTTGCTGGATTTCGGATTGGCCAAAGGCGTCATTGCCGATCAGGCCAAATCCACGCGCAGCATTCGCGGCTATACGCCGCATTACGCTTCGTTGGAACAGATCCGCGGAACCGGAACCGACGCGCGAAGCGACATCTACAGTTTGGGAGCGACCCTGTATCATTTGTTGACCGGTATCATGCCGCCGGATGCCATGACCCGAATGGCGGCTCACATGATGAGGGAAAACGATCTGTTGCAGCCCATCACGTTGCTCAATCCGGCGGTGCCGGAGCGCATTGCCAACGTGATCGAACAGGCAATGTCGCAAGCGCCGGAAGATCGTTTCGAATCGGCTTCCAAAATGCGCCATGCGTTGCGAAATGCTTGCCGAAATCAGACGGTGACCGAATTTCACCGAGCCGCAACCTTGACAGAAGAATGGGGCGACAAAATTCCCGCGCCACAACCGCGACCGATTGAACCCGACAGCGTGATTATCCTGCTCGATCAGAATCCGTCCCAGGCGGAAACGCCCATTCCGGATGAAGGAAAACGCCGGTCACAATCGCGCTCCTTCAGGAAACCGGTCCCAAAACAGGTCAGGCGATCACGTTCCGCCTGGTACGCCGTGGCTGCGTTGTTACTGTTGATGGGAACCACGGCGATCATGTTTTCTCGCGAAGGGAAACCGAAACCGACCTTGAGAGGCGGTTCGGCGGAAATGGTCGTGATGACCGGAAACAGTGGCGCAGAGTCGAATGTTGTCGAACCGATGCGTCTGGAAGTGATGAGTTATTTTCTGGAAGTTGTTTCGGCGGATAGCGTCACGGCCCGCGCCACCGGCATGATGCCGCTGGCTCCGGACAGCCGCTTCAAATTTCATTTCAAACCGCGCCAAAGCGGGTATCTGTATTTAATCGCGCTGGGAAAAAACGGACGGTTGCAGACGTTTTTGACCGAAGAACCGATGCCCGGAACCGGCGTCACCACAAATTGGAGCGCGGGCGGCAATGATTTCCAGTTTCCCGATGGCGGCCAGTGGTTCATGCTTCCGCGCGAAGCCGAATCCGCGCCATTCACCGTGATTTTTTCGCCCGAACCGCTGAAATCGCCGAGCTTTTTGGCCATGCCATCCGGGCATGAACTCAATGAAACCGAGTTGCAGGAACTCACCTCCTTGCGAAAGCTCAGTTCGGCAAATTCTCCCAACCTCGTTGCCTTCGTGGAAGAAAATCAACCCGCCGTAGCAGCACAGGTCTTGGCAGATCGTTACAAAGGCGAACCACTGGTGTTCGACATTTCGATCAAGAAAAAATAGTTGAGTGTCCAGGCTTGTGGCAGCGGCATAAACGGAGTATTCGAGAATGCTGGGACAAAGGATTGATGCAAACCGAAACCTTGGATTTTGGTGCCGAATGGTTGCAACCGGAACCGCACTGGCATTGATTGCCAGTTTGACCGTGGCTCAGGTGGTAATCGTTCCCAGTCGGTTGCGAGCGCCGCGTTCAACAGGAAAGACCAAATCCAAACCGAAGAAAAAATCGCAGGTGGCAATGGTGCAACCCGCTCAACAAACGGCGGAGCTTGCAGGCGTAAATCCGCCCGCTCCCAAATTGAGTTTTACGATCACGCCTCCGACGTTGGCCAAACCAGAACCGGCAGCACCTGAAACTTTGGCAAAGCCGAAACCTGCGCCGGAATTGCTAGGGTACGAATTCGATGTGATTCGAGCCGATGAACGAGGGAAATTGGTAGAGCGTCGCAAAGAACGCGCCCGGTTTTATGTTGAAGACGCAGGTGGTGGTGTAACGCTGGAAATGGTCGAGCTTCCCGCCGGAGCCTTCGTCATGGGCAGCAACCCAAATGAATTGGAGCAGATTGGAATCAATTACGGACGCGCGTTGAGCAAAGATGCCAAGCTGGTCGTGCCGAGCCGTTTGTTGGCAGAAACTCCGCAACGAACCGTGAAAGTTGCTGGGTTTCACATGAGCAAATACGAAATCACCCAGGCGCAATGGCGCGCCGTTGCCGGATTGCCCAAAGTGAATCACGAATTGATGAGCGATCCATCCGCGTTCAAGGGCGGCAATCGGCCAGTCGAACAGGTTTCCTGGGAAGACGCGGTTGAATTCTGTGAACGGCTTTCGCGTCTGACCGGGCGGCGGTATCGGCTGCCGACGGAAGCGGAATGGGAATACGCTTGCCGGGCGGGCACAACCTGGCCGTTCAGTCTGGGCGAAACCATCGAGCCGGATTGGGTGAATTATGACGGCAAACAACCGTATGCGTTCGGCGCCAAGGATGCGTTTCGCCAGCAAACCGTGAGCGTTGGCAGTCTGGGCGTGGCAAACGCATTCGGGTTGTACGACATGCACGGCAACGTTTGGGAATGGTGTCTGGATGCCTGGCATGACTCTTACGCCGGAGCGCCCGTGGACGGCAGCGTTTGGCAAGCGGATGCCGAAAAAGCTTCTCGTGTGTTGCGCGGTGGGGCCTGGGACAGTCCGGCAGGCGAATGCCGCTCCAGCGAACGAAAGCAATCAAATTCCCAGTTGCGGCTGAACAATGTCGGGTTCCGCGTTGTCGTCGAAATTGACGCACCGCTCGTTGTTAAAAAAGAAAAGTAGCTACTCGCAGTTTCGACAAGAGTAACTTGCGCCGAATCGGCTGATTTAATGTTAAAAGGCCAGGTTACTTCTTGTCAGAATGGTAATGATTCAGTAACCTGCGTTCCGAGATTGTAAAAAAAGCTTCTGTTGTTACGAAGCAAAGTTCGTTGCCACTTGCATTCCTTGTCCTCCTCAAAAGTAGTTTCAGAGAGTTATTCTCATTTGTTGTTCAGTTTTCCCCCTCCTACATCGCTAGTGTCCCGTACCGCTCAAGCCTGTGCCTGGCCTGTCAGTGGGTAGCGTGTGCTGAGTCGCCAAAACATCACGGTGCCGAAACTCAAACCAATGAACAAAAAACAGCTTGTAAGGAGCTTCGCGGCCTTGCAGCGACTTTATACGAATCCGTGAAAAGGAAGGACGAAATGGCAAAGATTGTTCGAATTGCTTTTATGTATGCGTTGGTAATGACGATTGGAGTATTTGGGATCAGGTTGTTGAGTGGAACTGCCGGGGCAGTGGCACAACCGAAAATGCCGTCTCTGCCTAGAGCATCTGGATCGCTTGTTCTTTGGGGGGCGGACGGGAAATTCAGAGAACCTTCGGCAGGTACAACAGCCAGCGAAGCGAAAACGACGGCAACGCTGCATCCCATGTCATCGCTGCAGGATTACGTTGCCCCGTCATTTCCTCAATCGGGAACTGGCAGCGACGG
>JAEUQP010000326.1 GCA_016789645.1 Acidobacteriota bacterium
AAGACGCTGGTGTGTTTCGATATTCGCACGGACTTGGCGTCGGCGACATCAACGGCGACAAACGCCCGGACGTGTTGATTCGCGGCGGTTATTGGGAAGCTCCCGCCGATCCGCGTCAGCCCAATTGGAAATTCGTGCCGAAAAACTTCGGCGACGAAGCGGCGCAAATGTATGTGTATGACGTGGACGGCGACGGGCTGAATGACGTGCTTTCCAGTTCCGCGCACAAGATTGGCGTCTGGTGGCATCAACAGCAAAAAGACGGCAGTTTCGTCACGCACACAATTGACAGCAGCTTTTCGCAATCGCACTCGCTGGAATTGGTGGACATCAATGGTGACGGCTTGAAAGATTTGGTCACCGGAAAACGCTTCTGGGCGCATGGGCCCAAAGGGGACATCAATCCCGACGATCCGGCGGTCGTCGTCTGGTTTGAACTGCAACGCAAGGGCAGGGAAGTGAAATGGGTCAAACACGAAATTGACAATGACAGCGGAGTCGGCACGCAATTCACGGTGGCCGATCTGAACGGCGACAAACGGCCTGACATCATCACCTCGAACAAAAAAGGCGTTCACGTTTTTGTTCAGCAAAAGTAACGCTTCTATGCAAATCCAGAAAAAGAAAATTTACGACGTATGCGTGATTGGCTCCGGCGCGGCGGGCGGATTTATGGTCAAGGAATTGACCGCCGCCGGAGCCGACACCGTGTTGCTCGAAGCCGGTGGCCGTGGCCGATTGGAAGACCTGCACATTCACGATTGGGCGTATGATTTGCCGAAACGCGGCTTTGGGTTGTTCAAACAGGCGTCGCTTTATCCTGACGACATTCGCTCGGCCATTGAATTTCGCGGCGACCGCGTTGGAGTGGATCGCATTCGCACGCTGGGCGGGCGAACGTTTCACTGGAACGCCGTGGCCTTGCGGTTTGCGGCGGATGACTTTCGCGAACGCTCGTTGCACGGCATCGAAGAGGACTGGCCAATCAGTTACGAAGAGCTTGCGCCGTTTTATAGCTACGCCGAACGCGAAATGCATGTGTTCGGCACGCGCGAAAATCTGGAAGTTTTGCCTGATGGAGATTTCGTTGCCGAATCGCCGCGGCTGCGCTGTTCGGAATATCTGGCGCAAAAGAAAATTGCCAAACTCGGCGTCAAGATGATTCCGGTTCGCAAAGCTGTCTTGCTGAAAAGCCGCAAAGGGCGAGGCGCTTGTCATTTTTGCGGGCACTGCATGGATGTGTGCGACGTGCGCGCCGTGTGGTCTTCGGACATTACGGTCATTCCCGAAGCGATGGCGACCGGCAAACTGACTTTGAAAACGAATGCACTGGCGCGGGAAATTCTGGTGGATAAAAACGGCCTGGCTTCGGGCGTGTCGTTCATCAATCGTTTGACCGGCAAGGAAGAGCAAGTTTACGCGCGTGTCGTGGTGCTGGGGTGCGGAGCTGTTGAATCGCCACGCCTGTTGCTGAACTCCAAAAGCGAAAAGTACCCGAACGGCTTGGCCAACTCGAACGATCTGGTCGGGCGTTATTTCGGCGGCCACATCAACACCGGCGCGACGGCGTACCTGAAAGACCTGGTTGGCAAAGACACCTGGGCGGGCGACGGCGCAACCGACCACGCTTACATTCCGCGTTACAATCATCAGCGAGGCAAAAAAGATTATGTTGGCGGCTGGGGATTCCAGATGAATTACAACAGCTACGCCAGACCGCATCACGCGCCACACGTTGCCGGTTTCGGCGACAGTTACAAACGCCGCGTGCGCGAATTGCAACCGGCGATGTTTCAAATCGGCGCCTGGGGCAAAGTCGAACAGCGTTTCGATAACCGCATCACCGTTGACCCAAACAAAAAAGACAAGCACGGTATTCCCATTCCCATTGTCAATTTCACCTGGGGCGAAAACGATCTGCGGCTGTTCAAGGAAATGCGCGAAGGGCTGTTTGAAATTCTGGACGCTGCCGGAACCGAACACGTTAATCCGAGTGGTGACACGCCGGGAGGTTTTGCCAGCCATGAAGTCGGCAGTTGCCGCATGGGCATTGATTCGAAACGTTCGGTGCTCAACGCCTACAACCAATCGCACGAAGTCAAAAACCTGTTCGTCGTGGATGGCAGCAGCTTCACGACCTTTTCCGAAAAGAATCCGACGCTGACGATTGCGGCGCTTTCCACCCGTGCGGCGCGCTACATTGTCCAGCAGCGCAAACGCGGCGAGTTGTAGATTGCTTCTCTTCTTGATGCATGATGGTTCGTGAATTACGAGCGGGCAGCCGGTTCAACCACACTGCCCGCGTAGGATATGGGACACGAGACGGCTGAATTATTCCCTAAAAAATGGTGATAAGTCGGCGTGGATTTTTGAAGTGTGGCGCTTGTTCAGCGAAACCGATAGGAAAACAACTCCGCGTCCTTCATCACAAACCGCAAGCGTACGGTTTGCCCGGCCAGCGCGCTGACATCTTCACCGGCACGCCACGCGACGGCGCGTTCGATTTCGTTGCCGATCTGTTCGACGGCATCGCTCAGCGCAAAGCCCGGCAACGGACGCCCGGCAGCATCTTGAATTTCTACGCGAACACCACCCGCCGCTGACGTAGCGAAATTGAGCAGCAACTTTTTCCCCGTGAATTTCAGCGGCTTCGTAATCAGCTCGCCGCCCGCGTATGGCGCGCGCGCAGCGACCAGTCCATCGGTGCGCAACGTGTACCGCTGCAAATGATGTGTTGGCTGGCCATAATTTTTCTGCACATAAAACGACATTTCATTCGGCCCTGTGGGCACGATGTTCAGCGCCGGATAATTTGTCCGCGAAGTCCAATTTTCCCAGCCGATTTCCGGTTTGATCAGCGCTTCCAGAAACATTCGGTCATAGCGCGTGCCTCCACGGCTGCTAAGCAACACGCTGTCGGAAATGTCTTTGAAATAGCCAGGATCAACATTGACGGCGCGAGCTTGCGCTTCGCTGAGCACTTGCCGACCGGGCATAAAACGCGCTGCGATGCCGAGGTAAATATGCGGCGCGCGAAAGTACGGATGCGTTTGGTTCGTGTACAAATGCTCCGG
>JAEUQP010000331.1 GCA_016789645.1 Acidobacteriota bacterium
TGAAACTCAAGAAACACGGCTATCCGCCCAAGAGCATCTTTCGCCGCGGACTCAACATCTTGTGTCGTTTAGTAACGAACTTCGAACGCTTCGATCTTGTTGTCTGGCGGAAGGTTATCAACCTTTTGTCCTGTAGTTAGATTACCGCTATTGGCGCTTGCAGGGGCTCAACAGCTTGCTCAAGAAAGGAAGTATGAAGTACTAGATAAATCTTTCCCAGAGGGAGCACTAAAAATTACCAAGACAAATAATTTGCAGTCCACTTCTTTTCCAGATGACTTCGAAATTGAAGTCGAGAACATATCGGGAAAACCAATTTACTTTATTTCAGTTGCCATAGTGATGGCCAACGCCAAAGACATTCGCACAAGCAAGCCCCAGTCTTACATGTTTAAGATGACCTATGGGGATCGAAGACTTGTAAATTTTAAAGAGGAAATAACGGCAAAGGACTTGCCACTAGAGTCAGGGCAAAAAGTTATTTTGAAGACGAATACAAAATCTCCTCCAGACTGGGCAGATAAAGAAAAACGCTTTGAAGAAACAAGATCATTTACAATCATTCCCCAAGTCGTCAATTTTGGTGATGGTTCAGGACATGTGAACGCAGAGTTTCATTCCACTGATAGAGCAAGCACTATAAAAAGTGATGGCGGTGGATGCGGATGCCAAAGAGTTACATTTTTTAACTATGAGTCTGGATGTCGGGTGTATGGGTGTAGAGTTGATGATGCTCAATACATTGGTTTCCCAAATGATCCTTGTGTGGAAATTAAGCTCTTTCCCGTAACATGTTATGAAGATGGCGTACCTTTTAGCTGTAACGACGCAGTAGGTATGCCATGCCCAATGATTGAATAAAACATAAATTCAACTTTATTTGGCGACTGAAGGCGCAACTTTAGCAAAGAGTTTTTCTGTTCAAATGTGAGGTTGATTTCTTAGTGGCAACAGATTGTCTGGTGCGGTGGGCAACAGCGTCATTGTCAATCTGCCGGCAGCCGCCAGTCCAAACGCAACCAGCAACGGGGTTGAATAGCTGCCTGTCCATTCGCGCAGCAGAGCGATGAAATACGGAAGCCAGGTTTGGCCTATGGTCATTGCCGGAAACAAAATCGCCAGCACGCGAGCCAGCGATGCCACCGAGTATTGATCAGCGGCGATCAGCGCCGTCAGCAGAAAATCGCTGCCCATCGCCAGGCCGAAAAGCGTGGCGAACAGATAAGGTGTCGCAGGCGCTTTGACAAAAAACAGCATCGGCAACGCCATTGCCAGTAACAGATACGCCAGCGTCAGCACGTGTCGTTTCGGCAATCGGTCAGACAGTCGCCCGACCAACAAGCGACCAGCGGCGCTGGCAATCAGCAACACCAACATGGTTTGACTGAACGCCAGATTCAATGCGTTCTGATCGTTGAATCCGCTGTCTTTCAAAATCAGTTTCAAGTGCTGGCTGACGGCGGCAAACGCCCCGGTGGAACAGCAACCGCCGATCAGCAAAACCCAGAACGCGCGTTGGCGCAAAATCTGTTGCGGAGTCAGGGATTCCGATGCTGCGACTGGCGCAGTTTCGGAGCTGGCTTCACCGTCGGGCAGCAAGCCCAGATCGGCGGGCTTTTCTTTCATCACCCACCAGACCAGCGGCCACGTCAGCAGCAACAACCCAGCCATCAACTGCAACGCCATACGAAAGCCGAACGTTTCGGACAATGGTTTGACAACAAATCGCGCCGATACCGCGCCAATAAAACTGATTCCCAAATACGCAATCGAAAGTGCCGTGCCGCGATGTTTGACGAACCAGTGCGACAAAATCACCTGATGCGACAGGCCTCCGCTGAACACGTTGCCGATCATGTACGCGACCCACAGCGACCAATACAGCCAGACCGAGCCATTCATGCGCCCGAATCCGACCAGCACCAGCGCGGTCAATCCGGTTCCAAGCAGAATCAACCGGCGAGGCGGAAACCGATGCGCCAGCAACGGCCCCACCCACAACGTGGCAATCGTTCCCAACGGCAAGCCCAAGGTGATGGTCGAACGCGACCAGCCGAAACCGCCTTCGCTGATGGGACGCTCGAAGTAGTCGTAAAAAAACGGCATCCCGAAATACGGCAAACCGACCGCCAGTCCAAGCGTGAAGAACGATGCGGCCACGATTCGCCAGCCGTAAAAGGTTGGGGAATTTGTTGGTTTGATCATGGCAATTGCGAAAGGGAATGATTACGACGTTGGTTTGTCTGGCAATGGAACGCTGGCGTGAAAATCCTGGTAAAACCGTTCAACGTAACTGTTCAGCAATTCTTCGATGCGCACGTAATCTTTAGACGCGACGATCAATCCGGCGTGATGGTGTTTGTTCATGCGCCAGACGATTTCCGGGTCTGTGTATGCCGAGGTGTCCGGCCATTCCTGCCGCGCCAGCGAGGCGATGATGCCGGAGTACAGAGTGTTCGGTTTGGGCAGTTCGTAAGGTTTGTCTTCGGTGGCGGTTTCGATCTTCGCCCATTCACGCCATAGATTCAGCCCTGTGGCGGCTTCGACGGTTTCGGCGATGTTCGCGCCGCCGACGCGCGCGGCGATTTCCAGAAAGTAAAATTTGCCGTCGGCGTGGCCCCCAGTCGCAGATTTGATGAATTCGGCGTGCGTCACGCCGCGCACCAATCCCAAATCCTTGACGACTTCCTTGTTCATTTTCTGCAGGTCTTTTTCGTCTTTGGATTTTCGCGGCAACAACCGAGTCGTGAAAATGCCTCCGTCGTGGGCGACGTTCATTGGCGGCGCGCCGTATTGACTGACGGCGGCGAACAGGACTTTTTTGTCTTCGACGATGGAATCCACGTGGAAAACTTCGCCGGGCACGAATTGTTCCAACACGTAATTCGATTGTTCATCGCCAAGCAGTTCCAGCGCCTGCCACAATTCGTCCTGGTTGTGCAGTTTTTTGATGCCGATGGCCGACGCCGAAGAACGCGGTTTGAGCATCCAGGGCGCGGTGACGCGATCCATGAATTCGCGCAGTTTGTCGTAATTGATGACCGGGCAGAATTCCGGAACGCGAATGCCTTTGTTTTGTGCGCGAACACGCATGGCCAGTTTGTCGCGGAAATATCGGCTGGTGGTTTCGCCCATTCCGGGCACGCGCAGATGTTCGCGCAAACTGGCGGCCATTTCGATGTCGAATTCATCCAGCGCCACAATGCGGTCAATGTAAGTCGTTCGCGCCAGATAGCTGACGGCGTTGACGACGTGCTGGCGATTGGTCAATTCCGACATCAAAAACACTTCGTCAATGTGATCGCGCGGCCAGTCGGCGTCTTTCAGGTTTTCGACCGTCAGCAACAACACGCGCCAGCCCTGGCGTTTGGCTTCGCGCATGAATTCCTGGCCTTTTTCATAACTGGAAATGCAAAGAATGGTCATCGGAGATGAACCGGACATGAATTTCGCTCCTGTGTTTGATTGAATTTCTGCGGGTTGTTTCGCGCACCGTCAGAGTACCACAGACTTCAGCAAGCGGACGAGAGTTGGGAATCAGTTTTCGGATGAGTGTGGAGAAGGAAACCCTTTCAGGCGCATAAACGTCTGGCCTGAGCCTCGCGCGGAGACTCAGGCCAGACGAAATCCGAATTGCCACTTTCACCGTTAGCTTTGATGCTCTGGGTGAGTGCAGCCTTTGAACTCTTTCAGGTACGTGTTGCCCTTGTATTGGAGTTCCTGGTGAATGCCGATCTTCGAGGTGTAATACCCGTCAATGGTCATGTTCTTGATCGCCTTGAAGAATTTTTCTTCCAGCGTGGACGGCTTCATCTCGTTTTTGCTGATCGCGGTCAGGATGGCGATTTGCTGATCTTTGGAGGCTTTGTTGAACGCCGCGCCGTTTTTCGACTGGCTCATGGCGTCAACGGCAGCCAAACCGTCCGTCCAGAGCTTTTTGGTTTCGGCGGACGATTCACCGACCATCAGATCAATGAACGCAGGAACTTCGGCGGCGACGGCTCCCGGCGAATGATCGTCGGTCGGAATGATCAAATCAGAGATTGTCGCCACCAGCGCCAATTGGTCAGCCTTGAAAAACTTCGGAGCCGATGCAGCTTTTTTGGCAGGTGCGGCAGTTTTGTGGCCCTCATGTTGATGTTCGTGATCGTTGGCCAGCGCTCTGGTATTCAACACCGGCAAACTAGCGCCGACGCCAACGGCAAGGCCTTTGAGCGCATCGCGACGAGAGACGTTGTTGTTGTCTTCTGACATGGTTTGTGCCTCTTCAAGGAATTGAGAATTGAGAATTGATAGTGAGTAATGCGCCCAGCTATCAATTCTCAATTGCGAATTATCAATTGGTTAAGGTTTGTCTTTCTTTTCGGGTTCTTTGTATTCGGCCAGCCATTCGACGTCAACGGCATCGGCTTTGCGCTTGTCTTTTTCGGCAATCAGCCAGTTGCCGCGATCGTTCCAGCCTTCGCCGCCTTCGGGTTCCTTATGACAGAACAAACAATCTTTCGCGCCGAATTTTTGCGCTTTTTTGACAAACGGCGGATAGGCGTTGGTGGTCAACGCGGAACCGAACACGACGGCAGCAGCCACAATTGCGATGGTAACCTTGATCAACTTCTTGGTCATTGGAGCCTGAATCCCTCTCGAAAAATGGTTTTAGTGTCTGTTTCATTCGTCACGAGTAAACAAACGGCGAAGCAATTGTCGTCGTCCCGGATCGCTCGGTGCCAGCAAGGCTTCCGAAAAACATTGCGAGGCGACTCGTTGCAAATCTTCCAGCCAGTCTGCTTCGATCAGGTAAAACCCGTCGGCTTCGGCTTTCAGCGCGCGTTGCGGAAATTGATACTCCCATTCGACCATCACCGCATTGCGCCAGAATTCGTTGCGCGATTTGATTTCGACTCTGATACGACTTGCCATTGAATGTGACGAACCGCGTTGAGGTTTGAGCACCGAAAAGGAGTTCGGTTTTTCAACGCGGGCGAATCTTAATCGCGCCCATCGGCGGATGCAAGGCAACAGCAAAAAGAAAAAGCGGAAGCCCGTGAAGGCTTCCGCTTTTCGTGTTGGGCTTTCCAGTTTGGTTAGAACTGGAAGCGCGCGCCAAGCTGCATCTGGAAGATTTGGCCCGGGCTGTTGTTCAACAGCAATTGACCAAACCGGGTACTGCTCGGGTTTTTCTCGGTCAAGCTGCGGAAGTTGACATTGGTCGGTCCTGAAAACCCGCAATCCAATCCGGCGCGAGTTGCCACGTTGACGCCCGTGCAGTAGTTCGTCACCGCTCCGCCCGAAAACTGGATGTTCGAGAAGTTAAGCAGATTGAAGAACTCAGCAGAGATCACCAGATTTTTGCTTTCGCTGAAGCTGAACCGTTTCTGGGCGCGGAAATCAATGTTCGAGAACGGGCGATTGCGAAACGCGTTGCGTTTGAAAGAAACGCCCGGCGCGGAATACGGGCGGTCATTATTGTTGCCGTCCTGGTTCACGTCGGTTCCCACCGTCACATTCAACGGACGCGCTGAAGTGAAGCGTGCGCTGCCAGAAACTTCAAAGCCCCACGGCAGGAAAATCACCGCGTTGGCCAGGAATTGATGACGCTGGTCAAGATTCGAATACCCATATTCGGGTGCCAGATCAAACGTGTTCTGGAACAGGAATCCGCCCGCATCGCGTTCGTTGTCGTCGTCAGAGTAGTTGCTGGACAGCGTATAGAAAGCGCTGAGTTGCCCCCACTTGCGGCGCAAGTTGGTGCGAGCAACAAACGAGCGGTACAGCGAACGCGCCGTGGATTCGCGCAAAGCCAGACTGTTCAACTGCGTTGGCAGCGTCGGGTCTTGCAACGGGCGAAGTCGCTGCGTGAACGCCAGCGTCCCGCCTTCAGGCCGGTTAATCGTCAAGCTGCCTGCCACGCCAAAGAACGGGCGCAAGGCAGGATCGCCATTGGCCACCGGGAATGAAATCGGCGCAGGCAGATTCAATTCGCGGTTCCGTTGCAGATACACGGTATTAACCAGACTGAAATCCGCGCCAACGCTCCACCCACCAAACAGTTCATGTTCGACGCCGCCGCCGACCTGGAACGATTTGGGGTTTTTGTAATCATTGGCAAAAGCCGTCGGCGAAATGCCCGGCAGCAATTGCGGATTGAAGGCCAGTCCCAACCGTTGGGCGATGTTGGTGATGTCGCTGACCGACAACGGACGGGTTTGATTGAAGTTGTATCCAATCAGGGAAAGCTGTTCGAACAAGCTGTCGCAAGCGCCGCGATTCGCGCATCCGGCAGTCGGCGTAAAGTTGACCGGCAATGCAAAGGGCAGCGTGACCGACAAATCGCCCGCCGGGAAACGGAAGTTGTTGAACGGCCCAGCCAGCAACAGCAACGGAGTGCGGGCGTAATACAGCCCGCTGAATCCGCGAATGACGGTTTTGCCATTCGCTTTTGGATCCCAGGCGAAGCCGACGCGAGGCGCAAGCTGATTCGCCAGATTGGGGAAACGGCTCGGATCAACGCTGAGTCCCGAACCGATAGGCGAACGATAGTTACGAACCAAATCCACCAACGGACGGTTGTCTGCTTCCGGCTGGGGCAGGAATTGCCCTTCCCAACGCAGCCCATAATTCAAGGTGAAGTTCCTGCTGATGCGCCAGGAATCTTGCGCGAACAAGGCAAATTCATCGGTCGCAAAATCCGCCAGCAAATTCCCGACCTGCTGAACAAACCGGCCACGAGTCGGATCGTCATACGGCCCACGCAGGGCCGGCGTGGTTGCCGCTCCAGGCGAGTTCGTTCCCGAAATCAAATCGAGAATCTGAATCACGTTGCCCGCGCTGTTGACGTTGGTCGCGTTCAGAAAGAACTGACCATATTGATTAAAACCAAAGGTCTGGTTGGCGTACACGTGGTTTATTTCAGTTCCGAATTTGAGCGAGTGGTTTCCGACGATCCATGACAAATTGTTCGCCAACTGAAAGCGCCAATCGAATTGAGTGGTGGAGAGGAAGTTTCGGTTCCCCAGGTTGCCAATTGCCGTGCTCAGGTTGGTTGCCGTCGAGTTGGCAACACGAGGACGGTTTTCGCGCGAATACTGCACACGCAATTCGTTAATCAGTTCCGGATGGATGAAGGTGTTGAGCTGACCAACAACGGTATTGGTGTCATTCTTTTCCGTGCCGTTGTTGCTCAATGCGCGCGTCGTGATCGGATCAGGCGAATCGCCGGTCGCGTTTGCATTCAAGCCTTCGTTTCGGCTGTAGTTGTAACGGACGTTGAACCGGTTCCTGCTGTTGAGTTCGTAATCGAAACGTCCCAAAAGGGTGATCGCATCGTTGGTCTGTTGAAACGGCCCTTCGCTTCCGATGTAAGCGTTGTAAACCGCGCGCGAAGCCGGTGTCAGCGCATTGAGTTGATCGGCGCTGAGCAGGCGAAGCGACTGGTAATACACCGCACGATCCTGGCGAACTCGTTGTTGTTCGTATGAACCGAAGAAAAACATTCTGTCTTTCTGGAGAGGTCCGCCGAATGATCCACCCCATTGCTGTTGTGTCGGAGCCGGCTGAACAGTCTGATTCAACCCACGCGACCGGAGGTCTTGTTGAAATGCCTGGAAATAATCGGTCAATCGCGCCAGCTCCTTGTCGCGGTGCAGGTAAAAAGCCGAACCGTGATACTGGTTCGTGCCGCTTTTGGTCACCACGTTGACGATTCCGCCGGAAGAGCGACCGAATTCCGCTGAATACCCGGCGGCCACCACCTGAAATTCTCCAATGGATTCTTGAGGAATGGTGTAGGCGTTGTTTGAGCGTTCCCCACCGCGGATGCCGCCGAAAAACGGTTGATTGTAATCAGCGCCGTCAATGCTGACATTGGCATTGATGCCACGTTGACCCGACAAAGAAATTTGATTGCGGGAAGGTTCGATCAAGGCCGTCGGCGTCAACTGGACAAAGTCCTGAAAACGGCGACCGTTGATCGGCAGATTTTCAATCGCTTTTGAATTGAACACTGCGTCTGGCTGAGAAACAGTTGTTTGCACCCCGCCAGCGGTCACTGTGACAGCCTCGGTCACCGCTCCAACGCCAAGCGTGACGTTGGCTGCTGCGATCTGACCGACGTATACGGTGATCCCATTCAACTGTCCTTTGGAAAAGCTCTGCGCTTCCGCAGTCAGGTTATAAACTCCTGGTGGTAACAGGACAAAAACAAACAAACCTTCGGCATTCGCCGTCACAGTTCGTTCCAGACCGGTTTGAGTATTAGTGACCTTGATAGTGGCCCCGGCGATGGCCGCTCCCTGGCTATCGCGAACAACACCGGAAATCTGTCCGGTGCTGGCTTGCGCCTGGGCGAAGGCTTCGCTGTTGCCCAGCACAAAACACAGAGCAAACAGCATCGCCGCCATCAGCAAACGATACGAATTTGACTTGAACATAAATCTCCCTCGCTTGAAGAAAAGGGTTACAGAAATTGAGCCAGCGGACAGCCCTGTGCCGTCGCCGCTCTTTGATTTGAGTGCAAAACTGGTTTCATCCCTGTGAGCCTGTCGGCTGGAAAGCTTTAGTTGGAAGCGACGTCTTCTGTCGGACGCCTGTCAATCAAGGCCTTTCGGCGTCATTACGAGGGACGACGCCCGGCCAAAACACTACTGAGTTGTAATACGGATGCTTCCTACTTGGTGAAGTAGGGCGGAAGGGTAAATCACCGTTTTGGGATGGTCAAGTTAAGTTGGCATTAGCGAATAATTGAATTTGGGATTTGACAGTCATCGAGTTTCGTTTTCTTCTCCATGAAATTTTGCTCGGAAGTGTGGAAAACCTGACAAGAATTGAAACGAGGACAAGCATCAAGCATGAAGTTGTTGAACCGCTCAGAAGTGCAACGTGCGCTTTCCATGCGCGAGGCCGTCGAAGTCGTCAAACGCGCATTTGCCGAACTTTCAACCGGCAACGCCAATAGTCCATTGCGCGCCAGCGTTGCGTTGCCCAACCACGACGGCCTGACGTTGTTTATGCCTGCCTATCTCAGCGAAAGCGATGCGCTCGCGGTCAAAATTGCCTCGATTCATGATCGAAATCCTGAACGCGGCTTGCCCAGGATTCACGCTGTGGTGCTGGCAATTGATCCGGCCACAGGAAAACCGTTGGCTGTGATGGAAGGCGGATATTTAACCGCGCTTAGAACCGGAGCCGCTTCGGGAGCCGCGACGGATTTGCTGGCGCGCGCCGACGCCGACACGGTGGCGATCTTCGGTGCGGGACGACAAGCCCGCACGCAGTTGCTGGCCATTGCCGCCGTTCGTCCAATCCAGCGATGCTGGGTCTATTCCCACCGCCGCGAATCCGCCGAAGCCATGATTGCCGAATTGCAGCCGCAGCTTGCCTCCATCGAATTCCGGGTTGCCGGTTCGCCGACTGAAGCCGTGCGCGATGCCGACGTGATTTGCGCGGCAACCAATTCAATGACTCCAGTGTTCAAGGGCGAAGATTTGAAACCCGGCGTTCACATCAACGGCATCGGTTCGTACACGCACGAAATGCAGGAAGTGGATTTCACGACCTTGCGCCGAGCTTCGAAGATTGTCGTGGACGAACACAAGGCCGCTTTGGCCGAAGCGGGCGATTTGATTATCGCGCTCAATCAAGGCGAACTTCGGCAGGAAGACATTTATGCGGAGCTTGGCGAAATTGCTGCGGGGTTGAAACCCGGTCGTCAACATCACGATGAAATCACGTACTTCAAATCCGTCGGCAACGCCGTGCAAGATGCCGCCGTCGCTCAAGCGATTTACCAACACGCTCTCAAGGAAAATCTGGGCGTTGAGTTCGATTTGTTCGGTTAGGAACGGATTGAAAACACACATGCAAGTTCACCGCAGAGACGCAAAGAACGCAGAGGATTCGCAGAGTTAATCACAAGACCTCTGCGGAACTCCGCGCCTCCGCGGTGAAAAGACTTTACTGGATGCCGTTTTTCCTCTTCGCTATTTAGGGGCACTCAATGACTTTTTCACCTTTATCCAAAGCTTCAAACTGGAATCCATCCGCCGATTGGCATCGCA
>JAEUQP010000363.1 GCA_016789645.1 Acidobacteriota bacterium
CGCCTGATCGTCACTTCGGCGACATATCGGCAATCGTCAAAGGTCACTCCGGAATTGCTGCAGCGCGATCAATTCAACCGTTTGCTGGCACGTGGTTCACGGCTGCGCGTCGAAGCGGAAATCGTGCGCGACATCGCGCTGCAAGCAAGCGGATTGCTCAATCCTAAAGTCGGCGGCGGAAGCATCTTCCCGCCTTCGCCAGAGTTTTTGTACTTGCCGCCCGCCAGTTATGGCCCGAAACCATGGACGGAAAGCAAAGGCGAAGACCGGTATCGCCGCGCACTCTACACGTTCCGCTATCGGTCGGTTCCTTTCCCCGCGCTGCAAACATTCGATGCGCCAACAGCAGATATTTCCTGCGTTCGCCGCACGCGGTCGAACACGCCGCTACAAGCATTGACCACTCTCAATGAAACCCTGTTTCTGGAAGCAGCGCGCGCGCTGGCCGCGAAAACCCTCAAGGAAGGCGGCTTGACTGATGCGTCGCGGGCAACGTTCGCATTTCGTCGTGTACTGGCGCGCACGCCGACTCCGGCGGAACTGGCTGAATTGCTTGCGCTGAAAAATCGCCAGCTTGAACGCTTCACGACGGGCGAATTGAATCCCTGGAATCTGGCGACCAATGATCCAGACAAACCGTTCGTTTTGCCCAAAGGCGTCAGAATGGACGATCTGGCTGCGTGGACTGCCGTCACGCGCGTGCTGATAAATCTGGACGAAGCCATCACCAAGGAGTAAGCAAGTGAACCGGGTCGCGCGTTGGTGTTCGCACCAGCGTTTGAAATTGGTCGGCATCACGCTGGGAGCAACCGCCTTGGTGCTGGCGCTGGCGTGGTGGCAACGCGCTCCGCTGTTGCGAGGCGTCGCGCATTTGTACATCGTTTCCGATTCGGCAGTTCCTGCCGATGCGATTGTGATTCTGGGCGGTGGCGTGGAACTGCGAACGCTGAAAGCGGCAGAGTTGTATCACGCTGGCTTCGCCAACCGGGTTTTGGTGCTACAGCCTGAACGGACGGAACTCAATTCGTTGGGTCTGATCGTTGATCAGGCAGAGTTGACGGTGGAATTGCTGAGACTGAAATCCGTTCCTGAAAGCGCGATTGTTCGCATCGAACAGGAAGTGACCAGCACCGTCGAAGAAGCCGAGGCGCTGGCCATCTGGGCAAAAGCCAACCAGGCGAAGGTTTTGATGGCAACAACCGATCTGTTTCATACGCGCCGCGCGCGATGGATTTTGCATCGAAAGCTGGCCGCGCTGGGCGTTGAATTGAAGATGATCGCCGTCCCACAGAAAAAGTACGACGCCGACAACTGGTGGCAAGCCGAAGCAGGACTGATTGATTTTCAAAACGAAATCATCAAATTCGCGGTTTATCAGTGGCGATATTGAATCTCCTAAAAAGGAAAAGATGAAACACAGATTTCCGGCATTTGTCATTGCGTTATGTGTTTTGGCTGCGATTGCGACTCATCGCTCGTCGGCGATTCAAACGGCTGCGCCTGCCAGCGTCTACCTGCTCAAACCGGCGCGCGTATTCGACGGCGAACAGTTGCGCGAAAATTGGTCGGTACTGGTGCGCGGCGAAAAGATCGAAGTTGTTGGTGACATTAAAACTCCCGCCGACGCCAAAATCATCGAATTGCCGGGCGCGACCTTGATGCCGGGTCTGATCGAAGCGCATTCGCATTGTTTGCTGCATCCGTACAGCGAAACTCCGTGGAACGATCAGGTCGCGCGCGAACATTTGAGCCTGCGTGTGGCGCGAGCGACGAATCATCTGCGCGATACCTTGTTTGCCGGATTCACGACGATTCGAGATTTGGGAACCGAAGGCGCGGATTATGCCGATGTCGGCCTGAAGCAAGCCGTGCAACAAGGCATCATTCCCGGTCCGCGAATGCTGATTGCGACACGCGCCATTGTCGTCAGCGGCAGTTACGG
>JAEUQP010000366.1 GCA_016789645.1 Acidobacteriota bacterium
AAAAGTTCGCGCTTGGGCACAATCGCTCGGCAATCAACCACAACCCGAAAACCAATAGGAGGAAACCATTCAATGGCAGTTAAATGCCCTGTCACGCGCGCGGAATTCCGCGAAGGCGCTCAACCAGTCAAAGTCGTCATCAACGACATTCCGATGATGGCCGAAGTCAAAGAATTTTCGACCGGCTCGCTGGGCTGGTACTTGAACGGCAAAACCATGATTGATGTCGGCGGCAAACAGGTCAGCGTTCAAATCGGAATGAACCTGACCATCGTCGGCAGCAAGGATTTGCCAAAAGACGAATAGCCGAACCAACTGGAGGCTCAACATGTCCAAAGGCTGGAAGATTGGATTGACGATCATCGCGGCAATCATGCTGATGATGATGCTTGGCGCGGGAGCCTGCTTTTACTACTTATCGCAAATTGGCGAACAGGTGAAAGAGGATCAAAAAGCGGCTGAAAAACTGGGCGAAACCGCCGACGAACAGGCTTGCTTGCACGAAGCAATGGCTCGCACGGAAGGCAAAAATGCGATTTCTGGCACCGCTTCAGCAACCGTATTTCTT
Organism: Acidobacteriota bacterium; assembly: GCA_016789645.1. Taxonomy (GTDB): domain Bacteria; phylum Acidobacteriota; class Blastocatellia; order RBC074; family RBC074; genus RBC074. The sequence continues at coordinate 569 of JAEUQP010000366.1, forward strand.
ACAACTTGTCTGCGAAAAAGCAGGCCGAGTATAGGATTTTGCGATGGTGTTCCTGCCAGCGAAGACCGCGAAGCCACCAGGCGCTGGGCGGAATCCAAGTGCAAAGAACTTGGAAAAGATGGCATCACTTGCGGCGCGATTCTTGGAGCCGTCATCGGTCACTGCCAAAACAGAGGCAGCGACCCTCTGCCTTCGCCAACTGCCAAGCCTGAATCAAATAACAAGGAGAAGAAAAAATGATTATCGGATTGCCAAAAGAAATTAAAGACAACGAAAGCCGCGTTGGATTGACTCCGGCGGGCGTCAAAACGCTGAGCGATTTTGGGCACACCGTGTTGGTGGAAACCAGCGCCGGCATCGGCAGCGGAATCAGCGACGACGAATTTCGCGCCGCTGGCGGTCAGATCGTGGAAACCGCCGACGAAGTCTGGCAACGTGGCGAAATGGTCGTCAAAGTTAAAGAGCCGGTCGGCCCAGAATACCAGCGCATGCGCGAAGGCCAGTTGCTATTCACATACTTGCACCTCGCTCCCGATCCGAAACTGACGCAAGCCATGCTGGACAGCAAAATCACTGGCGTCGCCTATGAAACCATCACTAATGACGATGGCCATTTGCCGCTGCTGACGCCAATGTCGGAAGTTGCCGGTCGCATGGCGGTGCAAGTCGGTGCGCATTACCTGCAAAAACCCGAAGGCGGTCGCGGAGTGTTGATGGGCGGCGTTCCCGGCGTGCTGCCCGCGAAAACCGTTATCATCGGTGGCGGAGTCGTCGGCATCAATTCGATCAAAATGGCTGTCGGTTTGGGCGCCAACGTTACGGTGCTGGATAAAAACCTGGAACGGTTACGCTATCTGGACGACATCTTCGGCGCACAAATCAAAACTTTGATGTCGAACGATTACAACGTGCAAGAATCCATCGCCAATGCTGATCTGGTCATTGGCGCTGTGCTGATTCCCGGAGCAGCAGCCCCGCATCTGGTCAAAAAAGCGATGCTCAAAACCATGCACAAAGGCGCGGTGATCGTGGACGTAGCCGTTGACCAAGGCGGTTGCATTGAAACCACTCATCCGACGACTCATAGCAATCCAACGTATTACGTGGACGATGTGCTGCATTATTGTGTCGCCAACATGCCCGGAGCCGTGCCACGCACTTCGACCTTTGCGCTGACAAATGCGACCTTGCCGTTTGCCGTCAAACTGGCCAATAAAGGCTTCAAAGACGCCATCGCCAAGGATAAGCATCTGAAAGCAGGTGTAAACACCTACGCAGGGCACATCACGTATGAAGCTGTGGCCGAGTCGCAGAACTTACCTTACAAATCGCTCGACGAACTTTTGTAATGGCCAAAGGAATCAAAATCATTGAAGTCGAACCGGATTCGCTCGCAGCGGAGCTTGAACTTGCTGCGGGCGATCGTGTTTGGACGATTAACGGAAAACGAGTCCGCGACGCGCTGGATTTCAAATTCCTGACCGCGGGCGAAGAAGAATTGACCGTCGAAGTCATCAAAGCCGATGGCGAAGAATGGCAACTCGAAGTCGAAAAAGACAACAGCGAAAGCTGGGGGATTGATTTCGAGCCAATGACGCCTCGCCAGTGCGGCAATGATTGCGTGTTCTGTTTCATTCAGCAAAACCCCGAAGGTTCGCGGAAAAGTTTGTGGGTGCGCGACGAAGACATTCGGTTTTCGTTTATGTACGGCAATTACTCGACGCTTTCGACAATCACCAAGTCGGAAATCGAACGGGTGATCGAACAGCGATTGTCTCCGCAATACGTTTCGGTTCACGCGACTGATCCGGATTTGCGCGCTTACCTGCTGGGCAATCCAAAGCGTGTAGACATCCTCGCCCAGATGAAGCATTTCATTGACCACGGCATAGAGATTCACGCCCAAGTCGTGCTCTGCCCGACGATCAATGACGGCCAACATCTGGTGAAAACGATTTACGATCTGGCGGAACTCAGTCCCGGAATTGTTTCGACGGCAGTGGTGCCGCTGGGTATCACGGACAAACACAAGTATCGCAGTCGGCTGGTGGAAGTCACCGACGAGTTCTGCGCCGAAATCATTGATCTGGTTACGCCAATTCAAAACGAATTGAAAAAGAAGCTGGGAACGGTGTTCGCGTTTCTCGGAGATGAGTTTTATATTCGTGCCGGTCGCCCGATTCCGCCGAAATCACATTACCGGATTGTGCGCGGCAGCGAAGGTGACGAATATCCGCAAATTGAAGATGGCGTTGGAATGGTCAGGCAGTTTTTCGACGCGCACGACAAACGCATGAAACAGCTCGCCAAAATGCGCGAGCGCGGACAGTTTTCGCTGGCGAAAGCGAAGAAAGTGTACGGCACACT
>JAEUQP010000379.1 GCA_016789645.1 Acidobacteriota bacterium
TCGTGATCTATTTCGCCGTCAAAGCCGAACGGTGTCGGCAAGGCCGCAATGATACCGTTTAAGTTGAGTGACATAACTTACCTTGGAATTTACAGTTCGTTTTCAGTCAAAATTCAATCCAAGCGGATGATGTTTCTGAGCGTTCGCGGATGATCTATGACGTGGTCGGGATTGGCTGCCGACAGCCGGTTCAGCGAATCCGCTCCCCAGGTCACGGCCACAGTCGTGACACCAGCCGCTCTGCCGGTTTGCACATCGGCGACCATATCCCCGACATAAACCGTCGCCGCCGGATCAACCTCAAACCGATCCATCAAATGCAACAAGCCGTCGGGATGCGGTTTGCTGTTCGTCACCGAATCGCCGCCAATGATTTCGTCAAAAAAATCCAGCAAGCCCGCGTGGCCAACACGAATGCGCGCGGCTTCGGTATTGGCGGCACTGAACACACCAAGCTTGACGCCGGAATCTTTCAATTCGCTGACCAGTTCGTGAATGCCGTCAAAGGGTTTGATTTCGTGGCCGTCTTCGCGGCTGAACCGAAAGTAATCGGCGATCATCGGCTCGTGCATTTCGGCAGCGGGAAACATGCGCTGAAACATGACGCTTTCGGGCGGTCCGAAATACGGAAGCATTTCTTCAAATCGCCATTGGCGTCCGGTGCGATCCAGCATTACGCGGTTGAACAATCGCAACACCGTCGAAAAGGTATCAGCCAGCGTGCCGTCCAGGTCGAAAACCACTGCGTCGAATCTGTGTTTTGAAGTGATTGGTTGCATTGATGAAGTCGGGGCGCATTATAACGATGGCAAACATGCCGGGCAAATTGCCCCTTAAAGCCTGCGTAACCATTCCTCGCCGCGCAGCGTATAAAGCCTTGCCACGAATTTTCGGCAAGCTTTATAGTCGCGCCGAATTCCGCTTCACCACAAATATCAATTTTTTGAATCAGTACCGGCAGCAGCAATCGCAGATTTGCCACAAGCAGGTCGCTTACGCTCCCTGTACTACAATTTCAACAACGAGGTCTGCCCAATGCAAAAAAACCTGTTTGGTCGCTTGCTGATGGCGATGCTGCTCTGCTCGCTGGCCGTCGTCACGGCTTCTGCTCAAAACCTGACCAGCCCCAAAGCTCATTTCGGATTCAACATCGGCGACGATTATCAACTCGCCAATTACACGCAATACGAAGCCTACATCAAAAAACTCGATCAGGAATCCGACCGCATGAAACTGGTCGAAATCGGCAAATCCGCCGAAGGCCGCACGATGTATGTCGGCATCATTACGTCGCCGGAAAACCACAAAAAGCTCGACCGGTACAAGGAAATCGCCCGCCGGTTGGCGCTGGCCGAAGGGTTGACGAACGAACAGGCGCGCGCACTTGCCAAAGAAGGCAAAGCCATCGTCTGGATTGACGGCGGCTTGCACGCAACCGAAGTCTTAGGCCCGGCGCAATTGATCGAAACCATCTGGCAATTCAACAGCCTGAAAGATGAGGAAACGCTGCGCTTTTTGGACAACACCATCATTCTGACCTGCCTGGTCAACCCGGACGGCATGGAACTGGTGTCCAACTGGTACATGCGCGAACAAGATCCGCTCAAACGCAGTTATGGTTCGATTCCGCGCCTGTATCAAAAGTACATCGGCCACGACAACAACCGCGACTTTTACATGTCGTCGCAACCCGAATCGGAAGCCATCAACCGCATTTTCTATCACGAATGGTTTCCGCAA
>JAEUQP010000387.1 GCA_016789645.1 Acidobacteriota bacterium
CGACTTGCCATTTTTGGCTTCGGGGATGACGCCGTAAACGCCGCCGGGAATGTAAAACTGATCGTGCCAGTAATGCCCCAGCACACCGCTGGAATTGGCGATGCCGGAATTCAACAGAATGCGCGTGCTTTCCAGCGCCGACGCGCCCAACACGACAACTTTGGCTTTGGCGTGCAGTTCGCGGCCTGATTGGCGATCCACAAAATCTACGCCGTTCGCCTTGCCGGTTTTCTTGTCCAAGGTCACAGCGCGCACAACGGCATTCGGCACAATGGTCAAATTTCCCGTCGCCTGGGCTGCCGGCAACAACAGGTTCATGGAACTGGCAAGCTGTCCGTCGCCCAGCGCACGGCGAATTTTCGTAATGCGCATGCCGCGCGAAGCGCCGGTTTTGTTCAGCCGTTCGATCACCGCGCCATCGGGCGAATTGTCATCCACGAAAATTCCGTCGGGCAGTTGCGGCAATCCTTCTTTGCGGCCAGCGACGCGAAAGATCGGTTCGACGCGGTCGTAAAACGGCGCCAAGTCGGCATAACTGATCGGCCAGTTGTCGCCGTATCCGTCGTGGTCTTTGGCTTTGAATTCGTAATCGCTCAGCCGGTACGACATTCGCCCCCAGAAATTCACCTTGCCGCCGACCATCCGAATGCGCCCCCAACTGTACGGAATTTTCGTGCTGAAGGTATACGGAACCTGATCGAAATCTACCCAGTGATTGGCGTTGAATTCGGTCGCCTGATACACGTGCGGCAACTTTCCTGGTTTGCCAAGTCCGCGATACGGCAATTCGTAAACCGGTTTCAGCGTGCGCTGGCGGTTCAAGTCAACCGACGCACCCGCTTCGAGCAACAAACACTTCGCGCCTTTTTGCGCCAGCACATAAGCCGCCATCCCGCCCGAAGCGCCCGAACCGACGATCAGCACGTCATATTCTTGAGTTTCTTTTGGCATGAATAAAATCGATTCCTTTAGCACTAATCCTGATCGTAATATTTGCCCGGTTCTTTCGTGTTGCCGTCAGCCAGGTCACATAAACGACGAAACCCGGCCATCATCGCCAACCAACCGCCTTCGCCCATCGTTTCAATTACTTTCTGTTTGACGGCGGAACGATCTACCAACTTTTCCTGTTGGAGCAGAAAAACAATATCGTCCAGGTCTTTCTGCCGCCCGGCGTTGAACTTCAGAATGGCCAACCATTCCGGCGTGACGACGCGCAACCCATTTGGCAAACGAATCGCTTCTTTCAACGCATTTCGGTACAACTCTCGATACCCATCGCTTCGCACAATCCAGTCAATCTGGACGTTATATTTGCCAACTTGCAAGTTGTAGCTGCTGCCACCAAAACTCAGCGAATGCTGCGGCGTCAGCGATAAATGATTCGACGCAATAATATCCACGTCTTTGGTCAGGCGCGGGCTGCCATACAGGTGCATCGCAATTCCACCCGCCAGTGCCCATTCGATTTCTTCCCGCGTAGCCATCTCTCCGAATTGCTGCGCAGCTTCCAGCCCCGTATCCGTGGAAATCGTCGGGTTGGCAGCGTTTTCCAATATCCGCTCAACAACACGTTGGTAATCACTTTCGCTCATTGCTTAACTCCGTTCTACGCTCCAAAGCGATGCTCGTGAAGAAGCGCAACAGCAATCGCTGTTAGCGATGAATCCACCGAAGGGGTAATTGCAAATATCCATCTGTACTCTGATTTCATAATCTCGCCTGCTACTACGACATTGTTATTTTCCAGAGCAGTCACGCCGACCGAAAAGAACGGCGTCTTGAACTTCCAAACAGAACCATTGGCAAACTGAAGTTCGTGACGATGTCGAACGATGGAAAGCGTTGTCAGTGTCCATAAGCGCTCGTGCCCTGAAAGTAAAAGGCATTTTGAATAAGGCATTCGTCGCTGGCGCAGAATTCTGAACTGCTCTTTGCCTGACGCGTCCAGAACTGAGGTTTCACGTGCAAGCCTGCCTAACCGCTGCAAGTTCCACTGCAAAACCGAATCAAAATCATCTTCGAGTTTATACTTGAGTTTGTAGACATTGGTGAGTTGCCGTCTTTGATGGTCAATTTCAGAACCATACCAATGCCAAGTCACCAGCTCATCCCAGTTCGGATTCATTAATGCCTCGCCTCACTGTTACAACGCTCCTTTGCGCGCCTGCTCCGCCAGATACTCCGACGCGCGCATGGCCAAGGCCAGAATCGTCAGCGTCGGATTTTGCGTGCCGCCGGTGACGAAGCTGCTGCCGTCCATCACGAACAGGTTTTTCACGTCGTGGCTTTGATTCCATTTGTTCAGCACGCTGGTTTTGGGATTGTCGCCCATCCGGCAGGTGCCGAGTTCGTGGATGCTGTACCCGGGCGGGTGCATCTTGTCGTTGGCGTTCAGCACGTCAAAGCCCGCGTCTTTGAACACCTGACTGATCGTGTCCACGGCATGTTTGGCCATGTTGAATTCGTTGTCGGTATAACGGCATTGGAAGTTCAACACGGGAATGCCCCAGGCGTCTTTGACGGTCGGATCGAGCTTCACGATGTTTTCAAAACGCGGCAGCACTTCGCCCATGATCGTCGTGCCGATGCCTGCGCCGCGATGGACTTTGAGCTGTTCGTCCAATTCCGCGCCCCACGAAGGAAAGTATTTCGCGTCGGGCGTCGCGCCCGGATACAAATCGCAGGCATAGCCGCGCAAGAAGTCTTTCTCTTTGGTTTTCAGATTGCTGAAACGCGGAATGTAGCCCGCGCTGCCCAGCAAGCCGCGCGGCGCTTTGCCGTTTTTGGCTTCGGGCATGACGCCCATGACTCCGTTGGAAATATAAAACTGATCGTGCAGGTAATGTCCCAACACACCGCTGGAATTGGCGATTTTGGAATTGAGCAAGATGCGCGTGCTTTCCAAACACGATGCGCCCAGCACGACGACTTTGGCTTTGGCGTGAAGCTCGCGCCCGGATTGCCGATCCACAAAACTGACGCCGTTGGCTTTGCCGGTGTTCTTGTCGGTGGTCACGGCACGCACGACGGCATTTGGCACGATGGTCAGATTTCCTGTCGCCTGCGCGGCGGGCAGCAGCAAGTTGAACGAACTGGCGAACTGTCCATCGCCGAGCGAACGACGAATTTTGGTTACGGTCATGCCGCGCGATTTTCCCGATGCCGCGATTCGTTCGAGCGCCGCGCCGTCAGGCGATTTGTCTTCGACGAACAGGCTGTCGGGCAATTGCGCCAATCCTTCTTTGCGACCGGTGACGCGAAAGATCGGGTCTACGCGGTCGTAAAACGGCGCAAGCTCTGCGTAACTGATCGGCCAGTTGTCGCCGAATCCGTCGTGGTCTTTGGCTTTGAATTCGTAATCGCTCAGCCGGTATGACATTCGCGCCCAGAACAGCGATTTGCCGCCGACCATCCGCACGCGCACCCAGTTGTAAGGCGATTTCGGATCGTGCGTGTACGGAACCTGCTCTTCGTCTACCCACTGGTTGGCGTTGAATTCGTTGGCTTGCACAACGTGCGGCAGCTTGCCCGGTTTGCCGAAGCCGCGATACGGCAATTCATAAACCGGTTTCATCGTGCGCTGGCGTTGAAAATCCACCAGCGCGCCCGCTTCCAGCAACAAACACTTCAAGCCTTTTTGCGTCAGGATGTACGCCGCCATGCCGCCCGAAGCGCCAGAGCCAACGATCAATACGTCGTATTCTTTTTCAACCATGAGATTTGTTTTGAGGTTCGGGTACCGCCAACGCCGCGTAGCGGTGTTTGAATTTAGGCAGGTCGTTTACGGCCTGCATGCGGGAATGAAAATTGACCGCGTCGCGTAGCGACGGTTGAAAATGCCTGCTGGAATTCAGTCGTCGCTACGCGACGAGATGATCTTGGTGGCATTCGTTACAGGCCGTGAACGACCTGCCTAAATTCAACCGTCCCGCCGGGACGAAGAACCGACCACCGACCACCGTTAATCAATCGGATACCAATACTGGCCCAAGCCGCCGCCGCCGCGTCGTCCGCCGCTGGAAGCCGCCGTCGCATATTCGCGCGAATTGATCGTCGCCGTGCGAACGTCCTGTTTAGCTTCGCGCAAAAAGCGTGCGAACGGGTCAGCGGGCGGCTCATACGTCCACGGTTGTTTCAACGGCGCGAGCAATTCTGCCGCTTGCGCGTCGGTCACTTCGGCAAAGGCTTTGCCAAACCGCTTCGTCGCCTGCGCGTTCAGCGTGTTCAAACCAGTCGTGTAAATCTGTTTGCGTTCGGCGGGCGATTTGCTGATCAGAAAGTCCAGAAACTCCGGCGCACTGGCGTCGAGCGCGCCCGGCATGTTGTTGAGCGGGGGCATCAGAATGGCGCTCAGCTTTCTCAACGCGGCCAGTTGCGGCGCACTGAAAAATCGCGGCGTCGTATCGCCCGCGGCATCCAGCGAAGCCGTTTCCAGCTTCGGCGCTTCTTCCTGCGG
>JAEUQP010000460.1 GCA_016789645.1 Acidobacteriota bacterium
CCAACGCATTGCGCCGATGGAACCGTTGAGTGAAGAACTTGCCGAACGCCTGGTGACGGAAATGAAACTGGCGCTGCATTCGGAATTCGCCGAGTGGATGACTTGCCTGGAACCGGCAGAACGCGACCTCGTCATCCTGCGCTTCGTTGAAGAGTTGAGTTACGAAGAGTTGGCCGTGGCGTTGGGCGTTCCGGTGGGAACGGTGAAATGGAGGTTGTTCAGCGTGAAAAAGAAACTTGCGCCGATTATCAACGCTTCGTCGCCGGGCAGATTGAATCAAATGACTGACTAATGTGCTGGGATTGAAATTTATGATTCACGGATTTTCGGAGAAGGATTGGAACGATTACCTGGAAGGCATGGCTGATGAAACACTGCGCGATCGGATTGAAGCGCATCTGATCGGTTGCCGGGATTGCTGGGAACTGCACAACCGATTGGCGCGTGTGACGGCGGCGTTGCGTTCCGGGGGCGAAGTGATTCGCATCAATCTGGCGCTGCCGGATCAAGCCTTGCAAGCGGGTTTGCGCGGCATTTTTGAAAAGTTGAACGCGGCGGAACCTCTTTCAACGCCACAAGTCATCGAACAAAAACTCGATGTGCTGGCGGCGGTCATGGCTCCGATGTGCGGGGCGCAAACCGCCGTCAACGCCTTGCGCGCTGCCGCCGTCAAATCCCCGGCGCAATCGCTGGATCGCATCAATGCCGACAACTGGACGCCGTTTTTGAAACGCTTGCGGGCGATTGCCGCCGTCATGTGCGGCGACACTGGCGCGCATCTGGTTTGGGAAAGCGGACAACTCTGATTTAACACCGCAATGCACATCACGCGCCTGACAACCAAAATCATCTGGCTGGGTCTGGCCATGAGCCTGAGCTTACGTCTGGGCGTGCATCTGACTTGGCGATTCGGCGGAAGCCCCAAGCTCGGATCAGGCGTGTGGATTGCTGAAAACGCGTTGAAGACGGGTTTGCTCTGTCTGGGTTACGCGGTGGCATTGTTGCTGAATCTGGAAATCGCCAAAGAGCACAAACAAACGCGCTGGTTGCACGTGGCCTGGCTGGCGCTGGCCGCCAACGCCTGCGTTTCCATTATCCGAATGATGGTCGAAAGCTCGCTGCTCAATCTGGCCTGGCCTGGTTACACGCGCACGCCGCTGTGGGGATTGTTGCAACACCTGGCGATTGTTCCCGCCAATCTGTTTTTGTTGCTGGGATTGTTGGCGTTGTGGAGCGCGTATCAGCAGGCAGAACTTGGCTTCACGATTGAAAAACGCGATTACGCAGTGCTGGCAGGAATTCTGGCGATGAGTATCCTGCTGATTTTCTACCGCGAAGGCTTGAGCGAAGCGCGCTCGCCGTACGTCATCAGCCGCTGGCTGCAAATTGGCGGTTTGGTGCTGTTGTCGCTGTGTGCCGCCGCGAGTTTCGTGCTGTATCGGCAAGCTGCGCAAATGGGCGGCGGCAAACTGGCCGTGGCTTTGCGCTTTTTGACTTTCTACACGCTGCTGCGCGCTGTGCTGGTGTTGATTCAGGCGGAATACCGCGTCGGATTGCTGGACGGACGCGCGGCCAACAATTTTTATCCGATTTTGTTCGATGTCGGATGGCAGGCCGTGCCGTGGATCGCCGCGCTGGCCGCCGCTTACCGCGTGGAACTGACCGCGCACGCTGCCAAGGAATTGCAACAACAACGCGCCGCCCGTGCCGCGCTGGCTTCTGTTTAACGATTACACAACCGACCGATTGATCGAATGCGCAAGTGAATGCTGACCGCGACATTCGGCTGCTTTGCTGGGTACATTTCAACCATCACCAAGACCACATTCAGTATGGTCTGGAAACTCCAATTCACTCCCAGGAGGAATGCAATGTACCGCAGAACTTTATCCCTTCTCGCACTGCTGCTGTGTTTGAGCTTCGACAGCGTCATTTCAGCTCAAACCATTACCGGACGCATTTCCGGCACGATTACCGATGCCAATGGCGCAGCGGTCCCGGGCGTCACCGTCAAAATCACCAACGAAGCCACTCAACAAGCGCGCACAGCGACCACTGATTCGAATGGCTTTTATGTGGTCACGAATTTGTCGGTCGGAACTTACACGCTGTCGGTCGAACATCAAGGCTTCAAACAATCCCGGAAGACCGGTTACAACCTGGTGGCCGATGGCCGCTTGACGGTGGATTTCGCGCTCGAAACCGGCGCAGTCACGGAAACAGTCGAAGTCACGGCGGCGGCTGGCGAAACCGTCAATTCGGTTTCGGGCGAAATCGCGCGCGTGATTGACCAGGATCAAGTGCAGGATTTGGCGCTCAATGGGCGCAACTACCTGCAATTGACCAGTCTGATTCCCGGCGCGCCGCTGCTGAACGACGATCAACTTGGATTGATGACTTCCTTGAGCGTGACACAACCGATCAACGGCAGCCGTGGCAATGCCAATTCGTTGTCGGTGGATGGCGGTTTCAATTTGGATTCCGGCTCGAACGGGTCGCAAATCAACAACGTCGGCATTGATTTCATTCGCGAAGTCAACATCAAGACTTCGAACTTTTCCGCCGAATATGGGCGCAATTCCGGCGCGGCCATCAACGTCGTCACCAAAGGCGGCGGCAACAAATTCAACGGCAGTGCCTTTGAATTTCTGCGAAACGAAAAGCTGGACGCCAATCAGTTTTTTAACAACGCGCGCAACGTGCAAAAACCCTCGCTGCGGTTCAATAACTTCGGCTGGAGCCTGGGCGGGCCGATCATCAAGGACAAATTCTTTTTCTTCGGCGGCATGGAATGGAAACTGATTCGCCGCTTCACTGCGCCAACCTTGCGCAGCCTTCCGACCAGCGCCGAACGCGGCGGCAATTTCTCGCAACGGTTGCGCGGCCCGGACGGTATTGTCGGCACAGCGGATGACGGCGTGTTGCGCGATCCGCTCAATCCCACCAGCACCTGCGTGGCGCCTGTAATTACGAACGGCGTGGTGACGACGCAAGCAATTCGCACGGGATGCTTCCCGAACAACACGATTCCGACGAACCGCATCACGCCGGACGGGCGCGCCATTGCGAACGTGTACACGGCAATGTCTCAACGCGCGGTTTCGTACACCGACACGCCAACTGCGAACAACGGTCTCTATCAGGAACCCAACCCCTTCGACTTTCGTCAGGAAATCCTACGGTTGGATTACCGCATCAACGAAAAACACAACATCTTTGGCCGTTACCTGCACGACGATTATGATTTGATCGAACCTTTCGGCACGTTTATCAACGCACAGTTGCCGACGATTCCGACCAATCGGTTGCGTCCGGGATACAGCTATCAGGTTTCGCACACCTGGATGATTCAACCGACGCTGATCAACGAAGCCAAGGTCAACGCTTCGTGGAACGGTCAACGTATTCCTCCCGTTGGCGATGCCTGGAAACGCAGCACCTACGGCTTTACGTTCACGCAACTTTATCTGAATGGCGGGCGGTACGAAGAAGGCATCCCGGACGTGAACGTCGCCGGATTCGCCAGTTTCCGCGGCCCGTCCGCATCGTTGCTGTCGCCAACCACAGACATCGCCATCACGGACAACATCACCTGGATCAAAGGGCTGCACACACTGAAATCCGGTTTGGTCGTCATTCGCAATCGCAAAGATCAAAATGGCCGACCGAATTACACCGGCAACATCAGTTTTGACAGTGCGGCTGCCAACACCAATCGCAGTTTCAACGCCTTTGCCGATGCCTTGCTCGGCAACTTCCGCACTTACGGCGAAGCCGACAACGACCCGATTGGCTTTTTCCGCTTTTCGCAAGTCGAAGCGTTTGCCAGCGACAACTGGAAAGTGAATCGCAAACTGAGTCTGGAAATCGGCCTGCGCTATCAATGGGGCTTGCCGACCTGGACGCAGGCGAACAACATCGCCAACTTCATTCCTGAGTTTTACGATCAGACCAAAGCTGTGACCGTGCTCAACAACGGAACGATTGATGTGGCCAGAGGCGGCAATCCGTACAACGGTTTGGTGCGCGCAGGCATTGGCGTGCCACCCGAAGAACTCGGCCGAGTGCCGCGCGGCAACAGCCCCGCTGTGTTGTCGCTGCCAACGGGCGCACCGCGTGGTTTGTACGAAGCAGAGCACCTGTTCGCGCCGCGCTTCAGCTTCGCGTATGCGCCGTTTGCCGACAATAAGACGGCGATTCGCGGCGGATTCGGCATGTTCTTTGACCGTCCCGAAGGCAACATCATTTTTTCATCGGTCAACTTGCCGCCTTATTCGATCAGCCAGCAGTATGAAAACGGCAACATCGCCAACATCGTCAGCGCCCGCGCCGCCGCGCCCGCGCCGTTCAATGAAATCGTGGCGATTGATCCGAACCTGACCGTGCCGCGCACCATGAATTTCAGCTTGAGCGTCCAACGCGAATTGCCCCAAGGCATCTTTGCCGAAGTCGCGTATGTCGGAAATCTGGGCCGCCATTTGTTGTGGCAACCGGACATCAACCAGGCTCCGTTTGACGCGCGTCTG
>JAEUQP010000463.1 GCA_016789645.1 Acidobacteriota bacterium
GTCGTACAACATCGCCTGATTCCACGCGGTCGTATCGTAAATCTGATCCGGCTGGCGACGCTTGCGGCGTTCTTCCTGGCGTTTGATGAACTCGCCGCTCATTGGCACGTTTGGGTCGAGCAGGTTGCGAACAATCATTCCTGCCGGTTGAGGCAGCGGCACGATGAAGGTCCCGGCGGGCAACGTGCGACCGTTGAAATTGATCGCTTCGTCGGCGCGCTGCACCGTCACGCCGTTGGCCAGCAGCATTCGCACCAGACGTTGAGTCTGTCCGGCATCATTTCCCGGCGGCAGAAAATAGGCCTTGGTTTCGCCTGCTCCGGCGTTGCGACGAAAGTCGGCGTAATCGCGCAACATCTTTTCGCGGTTGCGCGCCGCTGTCGCCGCCGTTGAAATCGCTGCTGTGAAATGTTCAACGGCGCCGTCGCGGTATGTCAGCAGAGTTTCATTCGACCGGCGAAGCACAAGTCCGCGCGCCGAACCTTTTTCAAACGTCATCCCAATCGCGCCTTGCGCCATCGGCCACGACACGCCGTACCCGGGGTAAAACGCATCGAAAACTTCGCGGTTGAAATATTCGAACCCGCGTTCGTCAAACCGCGCGGCATTCGCCTGGCCAAAGATGTTCAGCCATTCACTCTGAGTTTTTGTTTGATGCGGGTTGGCGGGATCGGCAGCGGGCGGAAAGTAATACGTCGAATTGCCGCCCATCTCGTGCAAATCCACGACAACTTGCGGCGACCATTCCAGCAGCAATTTTACGCGGCCTTGCGATTCGGGATGATTCTGCGCGAACCAATCGCGGTTCAAATCAAACAGATAATGATTGCTGCGCCCGCCCGGCCACGGCTCGTCGTGTTCGGCAGCGGCAGGTTCATCGTCCGGCGTCATCGCCTGCCCCAACAGGTTTTGAAACACGAATCGCGCTCGGCCATCGGGATTTTGCATCGGGTCAATGATGACAATGGCTTCGCGGCGAATCAGATCCACGGTCGCGTCGTTTTGCGCCGCCAGCAAGTGATAACTTTCCGCCAACGCCGCTTCGCCCGAAGAAATTTCGTTGCCGTGAACTCCGTGCGTCAACACGACAACTACTGGAAGTTCACGCGACAATTTGGCGACATCGGTTGAAGCCGTCGGATTCGCCAGTTGTCGCAATCCGGCTTTGATTTGATCCAGTTGTCGAATGCGTTCCGGCGAAGCGACAATCAGCGCCCACAATTCGCGCTTTTCCCAGGTTTCGGCATATTTGACCAGTTTAGTGCGATCCGGCGCGGCTTCGTGCAGCGCTTTCAGGTAACGAATGATGTCTTCGGGCGGCGTGACGCGCTCGGCAAAATCGTAGCCAGTGACTTGTTTCAGCGAAGGAATCTTTGCGTCATAGCGCACGCCGGGCGCGAACTCCGATTTTTGCGCATTGACGACCAACGGCAATAACAACACAACGACGAGCAGGGTTTTGCTCAGCAAATTACACCTCAGGTAATTCATCGAAACCTCCGAATGATTTATTTCGACTGTGGTTTGAACGTCAGGTCGTTTGGATTTCGTAACGGCGGCCCGCAAATTGAAGCCCGGCGGCTGCCAATTGCCTGCGTTGCGGACTGCTGGCAGGAAAGGCGACTGCGCCACTTGCGACCCAAACGTAATCGCCAGACCGCGCAAACAGTTCAGGCGCATTTTCCGCCAGCCAATCTTTCAGCCATTTCAGTTTGGCCAGCACGCTTTTGATTTCGCTGGTGGAAGATGCCGGATGAATTTCGACCCAGATGACTTTGTCATCGGTTTGCGGGCAGCGAACACCTACTCCGTAATCCCAGCGGCTCGCGTTGGGCAATTCCGCACTCAAGGTCGAATCCAGATCAACGCTGCCGCTCAATAGGCGTGGTTTGGCACACGTGATGTAACTTTTGTCTGTGTGTCTCAATGCCTGTAATCCGGGTTGTAAGGCATCGGCAATGGCTGGGCAATTACGAACAGCTTCTTCAAAGGTCACTATCGCCTCCCACCAGCAGTCACGGCTTTTGAAACGACTTCAGCCACGCGCCCGCTGAATTCCGTGATGCCGCCCCAACCGGCTTCAATGTCGTTGCTGGATGCGGGATCGAGTTGCGAAATATCCTGTACGCTGCCTTGCCGGTCAAAGTAATAAACCTTCATGGATTGGCCCAACGCCTTTTCCGCAACGGCATGCATCGGATCGGTCTTTTTCGATTCGAAAATATCCAGCACCGAAGAAGAGTCGGCCTTGTTTGCCTTCAGCGTTTGCAATGCCCAAATCACATCCAGCACGTGCGGCGAATGCGTGGACAAACAAACTCTATACCCGCGCGACAGCAGTTCCAGCACCATCAACATCGTCACGGAAATGGCTTGCGGGTGCAGCCCCATTTCAAGCTCTTCGATGACAACCCATTCAATGTTTTCGCGGCGTGAAACTTTGGTTGGCGGCATCAACCAATAAAAGCCCAGCAACAACGGAACGAATTCGCGTTGCCCAGCCGACCAAACCATAAAGGGCAATTGCTCCTGAGCATCTTTATCTTGCAGAACCAATCTTCTTTGCGAACGATACCGGTCTACTTGCAGGTTGTATCCCGGGAAAAAACTTTTGGCCAGCAGTTCGCGGACTTCTTTTTTCAGGCGGTTCTTTTGCGGAAACAATCCTTCGGTCGCCTTGAATTCCTGCTCCAACAGCAGGCGCAGCTTTTCGCTAAATTCACGAACGGCGAACGGGTCTCCGGGCGAATAATCGGTGAAAGGGCGGGGCCAACCATCGCGCAGCGTCAACACACGTTGAGCAGGAATGAAAAACATGGCTTCGCTGCGGGTTTTCTTTTGGCGGGTAACGACTTTGGCCAGGTCTAACTGTTCGCCTTTCCACGAAATCGAACTCTCACCTTCGCGCCAGATGCGGTTCATCCCTTCGCCCAGGTAAACATCCAAAAACTCGTTCAGCTTGCCTGACCAATCCAGCCCATACCGTTTCAATTCGCTGAGCACATGCCCCGTATCTACCAACAGTTTCAGCAATTGCAGGGTCACACTTTTTCCAGTGGCTTGAGGCCCAACAAGCACTGTCAGATTGCCAAACGTAATGTCAGCTTCGGAAATTTGGCCGATGTTTTTCAGTCGCAATCGAGGATTCATCAGATCACCGTTGAGTGGAGTTCTATAAAGCAGGCACAAGATAGCACAAAGAAAATCTGGCTAAAAAAGTGAAGATCAGCGTCGTTCGCGCGGCATAACGATCAAACTGATGCCGGAAAGAATTGCCGCGCTCCCCAACGCCAGCCGCCACGACACGGCTTCGCCGCGCACCAGCCAGCCGATCAGCAACGCCACAACCGGCGTCACCAACGAAATCAACATCGTTTTCGTCACATCAACCCGTTTGATCAGCCAGTAATACAACAACAAGGCGACGACCGAACCGACGACTGCCAAATAAATCAGCGAGCCGACGGCTTGCGGAGTCCGGCGCAAATCAAGCGGACTGCCTTCGGTAAAAAAGCCCAGTGCCAACAGCGGAACACAACCGAAAGTAACCTGTCCGGCGACCAACGGAACAACCTGCAAATGACCACAGCGAAGTTTGACCACGACGTTGGTGTACGCGACAAGAAACGCGCTGACGACGATTGCCGCGCTGCCAGCCGCTGCCGAAGCTCCGCCAAGTTTTACCTGGTCAGCGAAAATCACGACGATTCCGGCAATGCCCAGCGCGACGCCCTGCAATTTGGCGACGGTGATACGTTCGTTCGGCAAATAGTAATGCGCCAGCAGCAACCCAAACGCCGGAATCACCGATTGCAGCACGGCGGTCAATCCGGAAGAAATTCGATTTTCGCCCCAGAACACCAGGCCGAAACTCAGCCCAAAGGAAATCAGTCCCAACCAGGCGATCAACAACCACTCCCGGCGAGTGTTGGGTAACTTGTCTCCGCGCAAGAGAACGATTACCCAAAGAATGATCGCCGCCAACAGAAATCGCAGTCCGGCAAAGGTGAAGGGCGGCCAATGATCCAATCCAAGCTTGATGAAAATCCAGGTTGATCCCCAGATCAAACACAGCAACAACCAGACGGCGAGATGTAAATTCATTGGAGATCAAGATAAAGAGGAAAAGGAAGCTTCGCGCTTTTTTTACAGCGGACGAGGACGTCCGCGCTCCAGTTATTTTTTGGAAAGCAGGTACAGGCCAATCAAACAGCAGCCTATGCCCGCGGCGTGTCGCAAAGTTAGATGTTCACGAAACACCACCAAGCCAATCGGAATCAGCAGCAGTGCAACTGAAATGTTGCAGACCACCGAGGCCGCGTTGATGTTCCATCCGTGCCGATACGCCAGCAGAAATCCGATTTCGATGACGACGGCGCCCAGTCCGACGCCCACCACTGACCAGTTCAGTTCTTTGAAGGATGCGGAAAAGGAACGACCGGCGGGATCGAGGTACAGCGCCACCAGACACAACAAGATGCCGATGGAGTAAGCAACCGTGACCGCGACAAACGGATGCACGGTTGGAGGAATCGCTTTTTGCCCGACGTGATACAGCACTCCGCCGCAGATGGTCATCAGGATGGGAAGGTAAAAGGAATTCATGATTGTCAAAGTTCGCGTTCCATCAGCCAATCCATTTGCGGATCGTCGCCCATCTGGAAAATGTGGCTGCCGACGACGCGAAAATTCCAACGGAAGTAAAACGATTGCGCGCGGTGATTGTGCTCCCACACGCCCAAATAAATTGAACGGTGGCCGAGATTGCGCGCTTCCTCCATACAGGCTTGCATCAAATCGTTGCCGATTCCTGAACCGTGAAATTTTCGATCTACGTACAGCCGCACCAACTCAATCGGATTTGGTCCCGTCACGCTGGCAGGAACATTGCCCGGCAACAGTTTGGCGTATCCGGCGGCAACGCCGTCCACTTCGGCAATCAGAAATTTCGCTTGCGGGTCGCTGAGTTCGGCGATCAGTTGCGGGACAGTGAAGGCTTTCGACATATAGGCCTGCATGTTTTGCGGCTTGTTCATGTCGGCAAACGCGTCGTAAAACGTTCGAGCCGCCAAATCGGTCAGCATTTCAGCGTCGGCTACGGTGGCCGCGCGTATCTGTGGGGTGATCCTCATCGTTTCGGGGTTTGGGTCAGGGTTTGTTGCACGCGGATGATCAGGTGTCGTTTAGCAAAGCAGATTGCCGCGCAAGACGGTGACAGCTTCGCCCGCCAGAAAAACTCTGTCGCCTGCCAATCGCACACGAAGTTCGCCGCCGCGCGCGGAAGCCTGATAAGCATTCATTTCGGTTTTGCCCAGCCTGGCCGCCCAATACGGCGTCAACATGCAATGCGCCGAACCGGTGACAGGGTCTTCGTCAATTCCGGCATAACAGGCAAAGTACCGCGACACGAAATCGTAATTGGAATCGCCGCGCGCCGAGATGATGAATCCGGCATTGGCGGCTTTGCCCAACAGGTAAAAGTTCGGTTTCACGTTGCGAACAACGGTTTCGGATTCCAGTTCGATCAGGAAATTTCCATCCGAACCGTCTTTGCGACGATGGCAAACGACGTTGACCGGCTGGATGTCCAGAGCTTCGACGGCAGCGGCGGGCAAGGTCGCCGGTTCCGCGATCAGGGCCGGAAAATCCATTTCGATCAACTTGCCCTGCCGCCGGCAGATCAATTCGCCGCTCATCGTGTAAAAGTGAGCCTCCTGCGTTTCAGGCAGCCCGCCGGTTTCCCACAACGCGTGCGCGCTGGCCAGTGTGGCGTGGCCACACAAAGGAATTTCAATCGCCGGAGTAAACCAGCGCAAATCGTAATGCCCGGATTCGGCACGCGGAACAACAAACGCCGTTTCCGCCAGATTCATTTCGGCGCCGACGTTTTGCATCCAGCCAGCGGGTTTTGCTTCGTCCAGCAAACAAACAGCGGCAGGATTCCCTTTGAAAGCCTGCGAAGTGAAAGCGTCAATTTGCAGCAGTGGGATTTCCAATTTGTTCCTCCGGACGTGATTGTACCCAAACAAGCTTGGCTGGCAACGCCTGCTGAAAAGCTTCTGTTCGGCGCGTTGACCGTCAATCCCTCGCTGCCTAAAATCGCGGCGTTTTCAAACGTCGTGCATTCCTGATTCGCTTATGACCCCAGAACATCTTTTCGTGTTGTGTCTCGCCGTCGCAGTGGTGGCGTTTCTGTATTCCTGCGTCGGGCACGCGGGAGCTTCCGGCTACATTTCGGTCATGACGTTGGCGGGTGTCGCCGTCGCCGTTATTCGCCCGACTGCCTTGACGCTGAACATCTTTGTCGCCTGCATCGGAGCCATTCAATTCTGGCGCGCCGGGTATTTTTCGTGGCAGCTTTTCTGGCCGTTTGCCTTGCTTTCGGTTCCCTGCTCGGCTCTTGGCGGGTACATCAGTTTGCCCACGCACTGGTTGAAACTTCTGCTTGGATTGACGCTGTTGTATTCGGCGTTGCGATCTTTTATGCAATCGAAAGAACGGGATGATGCGCAGCCGCCGTCCCGGCCTGTCGCGCTGGCCGTTGGAGCGGGATTGGGGTTGCTGTCCGGGCTGACGGGCACGGGCGGCGGCATTTTTCTGACTCCGTTGATGATCTTTATGGGCTGGGGCAAAACCAAGGCGATTGCTGCGGTGTCCGTCGTGTTTATTCTGGTCAATTCTGTTTCCGGCTTAGTGGGAACGCTGCTCAAAAGCGGCAGCATCCCTTCGCTGGCCTGGATGTTAATTCCGGCGGCAGCGCTGGGAGGAACCATCGGCTCTCATCTGGGAAGCAAGCGGTTTTCGCCGGCCGTCATCAAACGGATTCTGGCCGTCGTTTTGATCGTGGCGGCGTATAAACTCATTTTTCAATAAATGACGCCGATGACGAGAACCGGAAAAAACGCGCGCGTTGACCACTCCTCAAACGATGCTTAGAATCGCGCTGCTTTTGCAATCATCGCGCGACACTTCGCGCATTCCATCAACTCACGAGGTCACAATGAACAAGAACGAAAGCCGAAGTTCGCAATCCGGCTTGTCGCGCCGCCAGTTGCTGCTGGGCGCGACCCGAACCGGAGCGGCCATCACATTAAGCCAGATTTTGCCGAATGAATTTGCCGAAGTCTTTGCCCAGAACGTCGTCAAAGGCAAAGAAAAATTGATCGTCCGCAGCCTTCGCCCGGAAGATTTGGAAACGCCGGTCGGATTGCTGAACACCTGGATCACGCCGAACGATTTGTTTTACGTTCGTCATCACGCGTATGCCGCCAAGGTCAACGCCAGCGAATGGAAATTGGTCGTAGACGGCGAAGTGAACACGCCGCTGTCGTTGACGCTGGACGACCTGAAAAAAATGCCGAAAGCCACCGTCACCGTCACGCTGGAATGCGCGGGCAATGGCCGTGCGTTTTTCGATCCGCCGATGCCGGGCATTCAGTGGGAAAAAGGCGCGGTGGGAACGGCGCGCTTCAGCGGAGTTCGTCTGGCCGACGTGCTGAAAAAAGCTGGCGTCAAAGCGGCGGGCAAATACGTTGCGCTGAACGGCGCGGACAAACCCGTGGGCAAACAGCCGGATTTCATTCGCAACCTGCCGATGGCCAAAGCCGTTCATCCCGACACGATTTTGGCTTACGAAATGAATGGCGAGCCGTTGCCGCAAATTCATGGCTTTCCGTTGCGCGCGATTGCGCCGGGTTGGGAAGGCGCATACGCCGTCAAATGGCTGGCGCACGTGCAGGTGATTGACAAGGAGCACGAAGGATTTTTCGTCAAGACGGCTTATCGCTTCCCGAACAAACAGGTTGCTCCGGGCGCGGCAGTTCCGCCTGAAAACATGGAGCCGTTGACCGGATTGGTCGTCAAATCATTCATCAACTCCCCGGCAGAAGGCACAAGCTTCAAACCGGGCAAGGTAAAAATCGGCGGGTTTGCCTGGGCGGGCGAATCGTTCATCACCAAAGTCGAAGTGTCCAAAGACAACGGCGCAACGTGGGTGTTGGCCAAACTTGGCAAAGAGCGCGAACGGTACGCCTGGCAATCGTTCGAATATGAATTCACGATCACCAAACCGGGTTCGTATTTGTTGATGGCTCGCGCGACGGACGACAAAGGCAACGTCCAGCCGGTGTCGCCGCACTGGAATCCGTCGGGGTATTTGTGGAACGTGATTGATAAAGTGAGGGTCAATGTCGAAGCGTAATTCAACACTTTTGAAACTGGCGCTGGTGGCAATGATTTTCGCTGCTGGCGTTTCTCTGAACTGGCAATCGTCCTTCGCTTCGCAGGATTTGCCGCCGGGCAAAGGCGTCGAACTGGCCAATGCCAAATGCGTAACCTGCCACGAAGCCGATTTGATTATGGCTCAGCGGCTGACCAAACAAGGCTGGACGCGCGAAGTCGAAAAGATGGTTCGCTGGGGCGCTTCGGTGAATGATGCCGAAAAAGCGATTTTGGTGGATTATTTTTCCGAACATTTCGCTCCGCGCAAAGCTGCGCAACCGGTCGCGCTTTCCTCTACAGAACGCGGCAAGCAAGTCTTTGAAGACAAATGTTTGCTTTGTCACGAAGTTGATCTGGTCGAACAGCAACGGCTCGGCAAACCCGGCTGGACGCGCGAAGTCGAAAAGATGGTTCGCTGGGGCGCAACCGTTACCGACGCCGAAAAAGAACCGCTGGTGGAATATCTGGTGAGCACTTACGGCCCGCGACCGCTGGTGCCCAAGAAATAAGTCCGCGTTCAACTCTCAAGACGCCAGAAGGCAAAAGCCGCAAAGTGTTCCTGCGGGTTTGCTCTCTGGCGTCTTTGTGTTGCGCCAATCATTTCTTGCTGAGTTTGTCTTTTGCCGTTTGTACCTCTGAACTTTTTGGATACCGCTTGGCCAATTCTCGATACGCTTCGCCGTCATACACAATGCGATCAGCCAATGCGTCAAACTCAAACAACACACCGATGCGGTTGTACCGATCCAGGCCAACGAAATTCAGAAAGTAATCTCGCTTGCTTAAACCGGCGCTCGGTTCTTCGTTGCCGACACGGCGTTTGGCATCGCGCGTCAACCGATCAGCAACGCGTTCGGCGGTTTCACCGAGTTTCAATAAACATCGTGGAGCCGTCGGCGTTGCGCGAAATTCGTCGGCGCATAACCGAGCCAGCCGCGCTTTGACAAAATCGTCGTCCGAATCTTCCACCAGATTCAACAATCGTTCGGCGTCAGCAACGTTGCCAGCTTTGACGACGGCTTCGGCCAACACCCAACCGTGTGTGTTGCGCGTCACGGAAACGCGCAAAAACGATTCGCCATCTTTGGATTTCCTTGCGCCCAGAATTCCCACAACGCGACCTCGTCGCAATCGTTGTTCGAGCGGAGCTTTGACATCCGGTCGAGTCCGTAAGGCAGACAACCGTTCATCCACAATGAAGGCGCGTTGACCGGGCGTGCTGGATTTACGACGGGTTTGCGCTTCGACACTAAATGACAGGGCAATGACAAACACGATTCCCCAAAAGGCTGTGCGAGCAGACATGGGCTGATCTCCTTCAGGGGTGGCCGAATTGTGATTGGTAAAACGCTCGACTGGCCGTCGAGCAATGGGTTTCTTGAAAGTTGCGATTCACAGTTCGCGGTTGAGAAGGTGCTGTGAACTGTGAACCGCAAACTTTGAACCGGAATTATTCCAAAGCAGAATCGTCCATCTCGAAGTTGGCGTACACGCTTTGCACGTCGTCGTGGTCGTCCAGCGCTTCGTACAGCTTCAACATCTTCGCCGCGTCTGCGCCTTCCAGCTTGATCGTGTTTTGCGGAATCATCGCCAACTCCGCCGACATCGGTTCGATGCCTTTGGCTTTGATCGCTTCCAACACCGCGTGGAAATCTTCTGGTGTGGTGAAAATCTGGTGTGTGTCCGCATCGCTGGTCACGTCTTCCGCTCCGGCTTCCAGCGCGAGTTCCATCATCTCGTCTTCGCTCTTCAACGCCGCGTCAATCACGATCTGGCCTTT
>JAEUQP010000468.1 GCA_016789645.1 Acidobacteriota bacterium
ACGGCAGGGCAAAGGAGACAAAATTCGTTTTTACAACATTGCCCAAGCTTCGCTGGAAGAATGCCGTTACTATTTGATCTTGTCGAACGATTTGAGTTACGCGAACACAGATGATTTAGCAGACAAGTTGGATGAAATCAGTCGCATGCTTGATTCATATATTGGCGCAATCACTGCCTCAAAACCGAAATAACGCTGCGAAAATAAAACTGGAAAAGATGACATCCATGCAAAACCAAAACCGTCCGAAGACCCTACTGTCTACTGTCTACTGTCTACTCGGAGAAAATGAAAGTTACCGTCGGACAAATCACGGATAAAGGCTTGAAGCGCCAGGCGAACGAAGACAATCTGCTGGCGTTGCCCAGTCGAGGTGTGTTCATTGTCGCCGATGGTGTGGGGGGGCGACGTGGAGGCCAGACTGCCAGTCGAACGGTCGCCGAAGTGTTTGAAAAAGTCTTTACCGGACCGCAGCCGCTGCCAAACAGCGATTTGCCGATGGAGGATTTGCGGCGGCTGGTTCACGAAACGATTGATCTCTGCAACCAGAAAATCTACACCGAAGCCGAGATGAATCAGGAACTGGACGGAATGGCGACGACGTTGGCGATGGCGGCGGTCAGAGACAATCGCGCGATCATCGCGCACGTGGGCGACAGTCGCGTTTATCGTTGCGACGCTCGCGGATTGGTGCGATTGACCGAAGATCACAGCGAAGTCAACGAAGCCGTCCGCCAGGGATGGATGACGGCTGAACAAGCCGAAGTTCATCCGCGCCGCAACATCATCAGCCGAGCCATCGGCGCCGATTCCGAAGTCGAGCCGGAAATTATCGAAATCGAGGTGGATGAAACAACCACGCTGTTGTTGTGCAGCGACGGTATTACGCGCCACATCCGTGATGAGCAGTTGGAGCGCTTGTTGAGAAGCGGCCACCATCCCCAATCCATTTGCGACACGATGAAACAGCTTTGTTACGAAGCAGGCGCGGAAGACAATCTGACGGCCATCATCGTGGATTTCGGAGAACGCGGCTACATTGACGAACAGACCCGCCCGGCCATTCGTTCGACAGCAGATTCCTCCAACGCTGACAAACCCCGAAAGAAAATCGAAATCGTTTTGAATGAACCGGAGCCAGAGCCGGAAAGCGCGCCCGTACAGGAAGTCGAACCGCAGAAAACCGACGAAGTTCCTGCCGCTCCGTCGGTTGAAGAATCTACGCCTGCGAGCGCGGCTCCAATGCCTGAACCGCCGCCCGCTTCGCAGCGTACACGCAAACAGCGGGAAGTAAGTATCACGCCGACAAATGAAGTCGAGCAGAAAGTCGAGATGTCGAAATTTATGAGAATGAGTGTTTTGATCGTCACTTTGCTGGCCGGATTTATTCTCGGCGGACTGTTTGGCGGGCCGTTGCAACAACTGGTCAACCGCGCGGGCGGCCCTTTGGCCGAAGAACAACCGCGCGTGTTGCGTTGGACACCGCGCGATGCGGGCGTGGCATCGGCATTTGCATTGCTGAACGAAGGGCGCATTGAAGATTCCCGCACTCAGTTGAATGAAATCATGGCTCGCGATCCGAACAACGCCGAAGCCCATTTTTGTTTTGGCCGCTTGTATTTCACCGAAAAGAAATTCGAAGAAGCGATCAGTCATTTCAAACAGGCTGCCAACAACAACCAGGATTTGGATGAAGGGTGGGTGTTTATTGCGATGGCGTATCTACAAATCGGTCAGGCGCGGAATGCCGCCGACAGTTTGCAGAAATTGATTACCCCGAATGCGCCCTCGCCACAGGCGACATCATCAAGCGCCTCCCCGAAACCTTCGGTTACGCCCGTAGGTTGAATTATTGGATAAGGAGTTTTCGTTATGCCGTCTGCTGGAATAACCACCATCACCAAAATGGTTGAAACATTGCCTGAGCCGCTGCTGGAGCAGGTTGCCGATCATTTGCGCGAATACATTCAGGAATTGCAAGACGAAATGAAATGGGATCAGGCGTTTGGGCGTACCCAGTCGCAGCTTGAGGCTGCGGCGCGACGCGCCAGTCAGGAAATTGAGAACGGAATGGCGGTTTCGCTGGACGAGCAGCAATTATGAAATCCGCTACTCTTCCATCTTTCTGGGATGGCTATGCCAGACTGGATGACAAGGTTAAGAGTCAAGCGAGAAAGGCTTATCATTAGATGGTCGCAAAATCCTTTCCATCCGTCGCTGCATTTCAAGTGCATTAACCAGAAAGAAAGTATCTGGTCTGTCAGAATTACCCTTGGTTATAGAGCCATTGGCATTTTGCAAAACGACACCGTGACGTGGTTTTGGGTTGGCAACCATGACGATTACGAACGATTCTTCGGATGAGTAGTTAAACAACCGATACAGATGCCTGATTTGAAACTGGAACATAGTTTGGTGGATGGCCGCTACGAAGTGTATGAGCGGCTGACGCGCGGCAGTTACGCGGAAATTTTCGTCGCGTATGACCGCGCAGTCAGTCGCGCTCCGGTCGTCATCAAGGCCTTGAACACCAGTTTGCAGGGCACGCCCGATCCCGACCTGGAACGCACGCTGGTCGAAAATTTCCAAAATGAAGCCATCGCGCTGGACGCCGTTCGGCATCCGCACGTGATTTTGCGGTTGGGGCATGGCACGGCGTCGGATTTGCGCGAAGTTCCGTTTCATTATCTGGTGCTGGAATACATGCCCGGCGGCGATTTGCTGGAGCTTTGCCGCCATCGTCCTGACCGAGCGTTACCGCTGGATGAAGCCCTGTTTTACTTTCATCAGGTGTGCGAAGCCCTGGCTTTCGCGCACAGCAAAGGCATCATTCACCGCGACCTGAAGCCGAACAACTTTTTGCTCAGCGCCGACAAACGCACGCTGAAAGTCGCCGATTTCGGCGTTGCCAAAATCACCACCGGCGAATCTACGGAAATCACGCGCGTCGGCGCAGATGTCTACGCTCCGCCTGAACACAATCCCAACGAAGACACCGGCGAACTGCAAAAACTGACCACAGCGGCGGATGTGTATTCGCTGGCCAAAAGTTTTTACACCGTTGTTTGCGGACGCGCGCCGAGCCAGTTTCGTTGCGATCCGATCACGTCGTTGCCGCCCAGTTTGGCAGGCAAGCCGTGGGGCACTGCTTTGTTGAACGTGCTGCAAAAGGCAACCGATGACGATCCCAAAGCTCGATTTGCCACCGTCGCAGAGTTCTGGCACGAATTGGCGCAAGTCGCCGCGCTCAATCCGACGGTGAATCTTGAAGAGCTTCTCGACGAAGAAACCATCGTCAAACCTCGGCAAAAATTCGATACAGGTGCGTTTCCGGCCAAACCTGTCCAGCCGGATTTCGATCCGACTCCGGCGACTTCGCAATTGCAGGAAGTCGTGTCGTCTGCATTGCCGGTGCAAGCGGAAGCGACAACTCCGAACCTGGAAGCCAAGGCGACCGAGCCGGCTGTGGCGCAACCGGCAGCGACTTTGCCAAAAGCAGAACCGTCACCGGCTGCGCCGGTTCGCAATGAGCGTCCGGGCAAAATCTTCATCGAATTGCAGCCGCAAAAAGTAACGCCGATCCAGCCTGCGCCCGCCCCGGCGTCTGTAAAACCGGCGCAATCACCGGTGGTTGCCAAGCCGGGACAAGGCAAAGCTCCGGCGAAGGCCGCAGCAAAACAACCGCCGAAGATCGCCAGCCGGTTTTCGGAAAAGATTCGTCGCCGCGTGTTCATTGCATTTATGGGGGCGGCATTCATCGGGTTGCTGGTCAGCATTTTCAACATCTTCAAAGGCGGTCAGGTGGGATCGCCGCGTGAAGTTGAAGTCGTGACTGTAAGTTTGAATGTCCGCGAAGCTCCCGGCAGAAAGGTGTTGGGAACCGTTGCGCAAGGAACGCGGCATCGCGTCGTGTCCGTCAATGAACAGGGATGGATGCTGATTCAAGTTGGACAATGGGAAACCTTGAAACAGGGAACTCCTGTGGATGCCAATCAGGGCTGGGTTGATGGAAATCCGGAATTCGTTCGTGTAGTCTCGCGCCGTTGGTGGTGAGAGTCTTGGGAACGTCCACGAAGGTCACGAAGCAACACAAAGAGTCTTCAAAATATCTTCGTGCTACTTCGTGTTTTTCGTGGATGTTTTAGTTTGGAGGTAAAGCAATGAAGCTTTGGAGTGAAGTCAAAAAGTGGCTGGACGGCGAGGACGCGATTTCGCAAACGCCTGAAGCGCAGGCGCAGTTGAGCGAATGGGATCAGTTTTTCGTCAAGATCGCGCGCGAGGTCGAAACCGTCATGAAACGCGAGATGTTTACGCCGCCGGGTGGACAAACGTATTTGCCTGGCGAATACATCATTTACCTGAGCAAGGAAGACGACGCGGTGTGGCAAGGCCGCAAGCGTGAAGGTTTGGAAGAAGGTCTGGCCGTCAGTTTGTCGCAACGCGCCAAGGAACTGGTGGGTGGAAAGTCGCTCAAAACCGACAAGATCGCGCTCAGTTTGAGCATTGATGGCACACTGGACAAAGGTCGCGTCCGCGTGCAGGCCGTCTGGGATGACAATTCGCCCAAAACTGAAGTCACCGCTCGCAAACCTAAGCCCAAGCCGGTTGCTGTCGAACCCGGCAACACCGAACCGCTCGATCTGGAAGAAGGTGACAAAACCAAAGTCCGCCCGCGAACTCCGCTGTTCACCGTCAACTTTCAACGCCAGGGCGGGGAACCGGAAACCTTCAAATCCTCCAAGGCGAAAATCGAAATCGGGCGCGGGTCGAAAGACTTTCCGGTGGATGTGAAACTCGATGGCGATCAGGAAGTCAGCCGCAAACACGCCATCCTGTCGAAACAGGAAAGCGGCTTCAAATTGGAATGCGTTGGTCGCAACGCCATCGAAGTGGATGGCCGCGAAATCCAGCCTGGCGAGTCTGCCGAAGTTCAGCCGGGACAAAACATCAAAATCGGCATTTACGAATTGAAAATTGCATAACAGGAGCAGTTCGATTGAAACAAAAAACCTTTCTTGCTTCGTTGCTGGCGCTGGTGTTGCTGTCGTTGACGGCAAACGCCGCTGGTGAGCTGGTCCGAATTGTCCGGAATAAACTTTCAGCAGGCGATCTGGCCAGTGGCGTTCACGCTGTTGAAGATTACAAACGTCAACACGGTGTGGACGCCGAATATCTGGAAGCGGTCGGATGGCTGGCGCGTGGAGCCGAAATGTTGAATCAGACGGATGCTGCCGCCGGGTTTGTCGCCGAACTTCGCCGGGAAATCAAAGAAGAAAAACAGGAGTGGATGGCGGCGCTCGGCGCGGCAATTGAAGTGGAAGGAAAGCTCCGCGCGCGACGCGAAGGGCGCGGTTCTGCCGTCAGTTTTCTGGAAACCGAATTTGCTAAAGCGAAAAACCTGAGTCTGAAATCGCGCATTCGCAAAAACATCAATCTGCTTTCGTTGGAAGGCCAAAGCGCGCCGGAATTGAATTTGAGCGATTACATCGGCCCGAAACCGGAATCGTTTGCCACGTTGAAAGGCAAGCCGGTGTTGTTGTTTCTGTGGGCGCACTGGTGCGGAGATTGCCGCGCGCAAGCCGCTTCATTGGCTCGCATCACGGAAAAATATCGCGCGCAAGGATTGGCCGTGATGGCTCCGACGCGCTATTACGGTTCAGGAGCTGGCGACAAAGCCGCGACTCCGGCAGAAGAAAAAGCGCACGTCGAAAAAGTCTGGAAAGAAACCTATCCAGGCCTGGAAAGCGTTCCGGTCGTGCTTGATACCGAAGGCATGATTCGGTACGGAGTTTCGGCCACGCCGACTTTCGCGCTGATTGATCGCAAAGGCATCGTTCGGTTTTATTCACCGACACGCTTGGCTGAAGCTGAACTTTCGCGTCGCATCGAAGCCGTGTTGGCCGAAACGCCTTGATCTGGCAATGCCATTTGGGGAGCGTAAGCGACCGGAATTTTTCTGAAAGCGTGCCTCAAGTCTGAAATTCAAATCGCAACCTAATTAGGAGCAAGATAGATGAAGTATTACCGCCCGTCTTCAATCCGAACCGTGTTGTTGGTGATCGTTCTTGGACTGTGTGCCTTGCCTTCGCTGGCGCAGCAAAAAGTCGTGCTTGGCGACCGCCGCGAAGATTTCGCGCAACTGGTCGCTCGCTTGTCCGAACGCGCAGGCTATTTCGGGTCGGACAATCTGGTGTCGAACGAATTGTCCTACCAGCACGTGCTGAGCACGCTGTCGAAGATGAACGTTTCGGGCGGAGTGTATCTGGGCGTTGGGCCGGATCAGAACTTCACGTACATCGCTCAGATCAAACCGAAGCTGGCCATTATGCTCGACATTCGCCGCGACGCATTGTTGCAGCACCTGATGTTCAAATCGCTGTTTATGATGTCGCGCAGTCGCATCGAATATTTTTCCAACCTCTTCGCGCGGCCTTTGCCCAAGGATTACAAGAAATGGAACGACCGTCCGATTCGTGATCTGGTGGATTATTTCGATCGCGTTCCGCTGGATCAAAAACTGGCCGACAAGATCAAAGCCGACATGCGCAAACGGATTGACGGGTTCGGCGTGCCGCTTAACCAGCGCGATTGGGAAACGCTGGAGGAAATCTATCAGGCGTTTTACACCGACTGTATGGAAGTTCGGTACACCATCCGCGACCGTCCGACCGGGAGGTTTTTTCCGGCATACCGCGACATCCTGCTGGAAAAAGATTTGGCCGGAAAACAGCGCAATTACATGGCCAGCGAAGCCACGTTTCAGGTCATCAAGACCATGCACGATCAAAACCGCATCGTTCCCGCCACCGGAGACATTTCCGGCGTCAAGGCGCTGAAATCCATTGGCGATTACCTGAAGGAAATCAACGAAAAAGTCTCGGCGTTTTATGTTTCCAACGTGGAGTTTTATCTGTTCCGGCA
>JAEUQP010000545.1 GCA_016789645.1 Acidobacteriota bacterium
CCACGCTGCCCCAAACGTCGTTTTCGACGGTCAATGAAGCGGCGGAGATTTGTTTTTCGCTGCTGGATGCTCGCCGCCGCTTTCTGGCGCAAAAGCAAAAACTGACTTCGCAACTTGCCGCCAAACTGAAAAAACAGCGCACATTGGCCGCCAACCTCGAACGCGAACGCGCGGGCTTTGCCAAAGGCGAACAGCATCAACGCTGGGGCGAATTGCTGCTGGCCAATCTTCACCAGGTGGAAAAAACCAACTCTGGATTTGCCGTCACGGATTTTTACGATGAAGCCCAGCCAACGATCACCATTCCTGTCGCCGACAAAGCCACCGCACAGGAAGCCGCCGAGCATTACTTCAAGCTGGCGCGCAAATCGAAAACCGGTCTGGCGACGATCAACTCACGCTTGCCCGAAGTGCAAAAAGAAATTGCCGATGTGGAAACTCAGTTGGCGCGCTTGGCTGAGATTACGCATGCCGATGAGTTGAATTCACTGGTTGAAAAAGCTGGCTCGGCGGCTCCTGCCAAACAACCGCCCAAAACGCAGCCCGGAAAAAAACCGAAGGAAGAAAAAATCAGCGGCGTGCGGCGGTATCGTTCCAGCGACGGGTATGAAATTCTGGTGGGGCGCACTGACCGCGACAACGATCACCTGACCATGCGCGTCGCCAAATCGTACGACTTGTGGTTTCACGCGGCGGATTATCCCGGTTCGCACGTTGTGCTGCGCAACCCGCAACGTCGCGACGTTCCCCAACGTGCCATCCTCGAAGCCGCACAACTGGCGGCAAAATTCAGTTCCGCGCGCACCAACGCCAAAGTTGCCGTCAATTTCTGCGAAAAGAAATTCGTCACCAAACCCAAAGGCTTCAATGTCGGTCAGGTGCGGCTGGCGTCGTTCAAAACTGTAATGGTCGAACCAATGGAAGCGGGTGAAAGAGTTTATTGACCTATATCTTGTCCGCCCCTTTTCGGTTTATCTGAAAGCCATTCCTCCAACACCCAGCCTGCACAGTTAGCCTGATTCAGCGACGAAGCATCCACTCTTAACCAACACTCTCCTTGGCTCTTATAACCACCTATAACTTTGTACTGTGAACTGTGAGTCGTCTTATCGGGGGGAAGACACGTTTTTGCTGAACGGCTCGGTCCCTGTCGCAAATCTGACGCTTGCATCCAAAAGGTTCGCCCATTGTAGTGCCCGAAATTACATTGGCGAAATGGCCAGGGAATTGGTCCCTTCGCCACCAGAATTCCGATCGCGACAAGAGCAGCAAGAATGACAAACACAACTATAGGCGAATTTTCTCCTGTCTTGACCGGAGAACTGTAATCTGTGCTTTTCCGAGACGAAAGCTGGCTTGTGCGGCCACGGTCGCGCCTGGCAACTTCGAGCAATTGTCCTGCTTGCCGTTTACCACTGTCCGTCAATTCGTAGTAAACAACCCGTCCCATTCCACGCTCTCGGATATATCCCAATCGCCTCAGTTCGAGTAGCGCCTCGTTAAACTCAGGCTCGTATAGCGACTCTGTGTAATCACTGGAATGTCCGAGCGAGGTTTTCAACTCGGAAAATAATTGGCCATAACTGGTCATCGGTTCCCGCGTGGGGCTTTTCCGATAAGTGTCATACAAATGTAGCAAGATACGTCTGCCAAGGTAATTCAATGAGACTAACCTCCTTGTATCAAGCTGACTGAAGCTGTGTTACGAAATGCCGAGCGATTTGCTGATGAAGTCTATCGTTTTCGGCTGTTGAAAATAATTGACGTGATGGACTTTGGAGTTCGTGCCGAAATTGAGAACGTCTTTGAATTTCGCCGCATCTTCCTCCGAACCAAACAACTCCGTCATCGAACGCGTGTTCACCACCAGATCGTTTTCGATTTCAAGCGGGTCTTTTTCATCACGTCCGAAGATGAAATCCACACTGGCATTGGCGGCGCGCAACGCCGGTTGATCCACAAAGACTTTCCAGAATTTCCAGACACCAACGGGATCAGGCTGGAAGTTCGATTTGACCGCGAAGTAATTTGGCAGCCGGTCATGGCTGGTTCGCAACCGGCGCAATTCGAAATTGTTGCCAACGCGCGATTGCGCGGCCAATCCCGGAATCATCGCAATCGCGGCGTCAATCAGCGGCACTTTGGCGGTCAAGCTGGCAAACGAAGAAATGATTTTGACCAGACTGGCCGACAGCACCAAAAACGGATTGCCACCGCTGAATTTCATCCCTGCCGAACCGAGCGCGTTGCCGATGTTCGCCAGAAACTCCACGCCCGAACGCAACCGCGTCGGATCAGCCAAACTGGTTCCGCCGAGCGGCGAACCGACCAGCACGACATTGCCGGGTTTGGCGCTGCGTTCGAAGACTTCCAACCACCAACGCGTCACTAACCCGCCGCGACTGTGGCAAATGACATCCACCTGAGCTTGGGTGTTGGCAAACAGGCGCGACAAATCCAACGCGTTCAACATCGGACTGACTGACAAGGTCGGATGATCGAAAGCCAGCACTTCGTCGTAAGGTTTTTTTGCGCCCTTGACCAGCTTGTCCAACAGCTTCTTGCCGTCGTCCGAAGTGACGAGCTCTGTGCCAACGACGTGATCGTTGCTGCTGAACGTGCCGTGAATGAAAAGCAAAATTCGCTGGCTGGCTTTGACGGCGGCGGGACGTTCGATGACGTCCCAGACGCTGCTATTGGCTCCGTTGACGCGACGCAACTTGCCCAAATTCGGCGTCAGCTTTTGATCCAGCGATTCCAGCATCTGGGCAATTTCATTCAATCGCAATTTTTCAAACTTCAATTGTTTGACGGTTTCGCCCGGAGTCACTACGCCCGGGCCTCGCCGCATTCGGCGTCCAGGACGGCTGAACGGAATCACACCGTCTTCCCAACGCAACACGCCATCGGCATCTTTGGTCAACGTGACCGTCACGACGGTTTCATCCTGCGGCGAAATCCGGCGGCGGCGGCGGCGAAGACTGGTCGGCAATTCATTTTTGACGAGTTGATCTGTCGGCAAAAAGCCCAAATCTTCGACGGCTTTGTCCAGTTCGCGGCTGAGCAATTCGGTTTGATCATTTTTGGTGATTGCCATAATCGTGTTCCTTTGGCCAAAATGCTTTCCTCGAAACCATACGAAGAGAACGCGAAGAAAACCAAAACAGGATTGGCAAGATTGGCTTCAGAATTGACAGGATTGATTGCCCCAAGTTCATCCTGAAAAATCCTGTCAATCCTGTCGAGAGTTTTCATGCCGTCTTCGTGTGACTTCTTGGAAGAAAAACTGTTTTATCGCCCGCGCATCGGAATCGGCGTGACGCGGTTTTCGCGCGCGGTCACGACATCCAGCATGGAATGAAATTCGCTGCGATTGCGGAAATTTTCCATGCCCTGTGCGATGGCCTCGCCAAAACTGCCCCGCGTGGTCAACAACGTGCTTTCCAGAGGGACCAGTTTGGCTTCGCGAATGTATTCCAGCACGATGTCGTAAAACCGCTTTTCGAAGTACCAGGGATAGGTCGGTTTGTACGAATCATCTTCCCACCCGCGACCCGGTTTCATCGTGTTGTCGAATTCGGCCATCTGTTCCAGAAATTCCTGCCGATACATATCGCTCCGCCAATAACCGACAAACGCGTGGCCAGTCAGCAAAAACAACACCGGATAAACTTCAATCAGTTCCAGGCACGAAGCCAGCAACAAGGTCGTGTCAATGCACGTGGCGCGTTTCGCATCGAAGATTTCCGACGGCGAACGCAATCGCTGTGAACGTTCGGTGAAACTCGGCGGCGGATTGGTGTAACTGATGCCGTGATCGAACACGATGGCCGACCAAATCGCGCGCACCTGGTAATCCAAATCTTCGGCAATTTCTTCGGGAGAATCGGAACCGGCAATCAGGCTTTGATATCCATCGAAGCCCGCGACCGGATCGTCGCGCAATGACATCAGATATCGCTGGCCGGATTCGATGATGCGCCGCACTGCCGGATCGCGCGGCAACACAAACGAAGGCAACCAGACAGTGTTCACATCGTCGTCGCGCCATTCGTCCATCGTCAGCAAGGTGACCGGATGCGTTTGCCGATACAATTCGTGGGCGCCCCAGCACAACCGAACCGACAATGTCGTTCGTGCGCTTTCACCAAGTTCGGCCCAGGCTTTGCTGAGCAACGGCAACCGAATCTTGTCGCGCAAATCCAGCGGCGAATCCACCACATCCCACGAAGCGGAGTATTCGGCTTTTTGATCGCCGACCTGCAAGGTCACATCTATTTCAACGTGATTGACCGCGCGCACGTGCAATTTGTGGATGAGGAATTTGCTGAACAACGGACGCTCGTTGTGCAGCATGGAGTAATTGATCATCGCGCTCGGTTCGATTTCGACGGGCAGCAAATTGCGTGCGGCAGCTTCGTCTTTGGCAAATTCGGCATTGTTCGGTTGGATAACATTGGCTTTTTCGCGCCGCATCGCCAATTCCAGATCGCCAAGCTCCGGCAAATTGAATGCTTCGTTTTTTTCGACCGAACTTTGCAGGAATGAGCGCGCTGTCCACAACACGACGCCCGTGCCGCTCAATCCGCGCGGCTGAGCTCGCAGAATCTGGCAAGCCATCAGAAATGCCGCCAGCAAATCCCAGTTTGACGCGCGCCAGGCGTGATAAAAGTTGCAGAAAAACAATTCGGCCAACGCTTCGTCGAATTCATCCTGAAACCCAATCGCCGCTTCGGCTCCTCCGGCTACGATCATCGGCCCAATGCGCGCTGCCGAATGATAAATGTTGCATGCCACGAACAACGGATGTTTCGGCTGCCCGCCGGATTCGCCGACATTCAATATCTTGCCGAGCGTTTCCGCAGGAACGGCTTCGATTTGTTCGTTGGCTCCTTTCATCAAAAACCCGTCGGTCATTCCCGCTCTCGACGATCTGGGTTTTTCCGCCACCTCGGAATCATCCTTTGCCATCAGTTCAGCCGCTTTTTTGGTAGTGCTACGTTCCGGCGGAGCCCAGATTTTCAGATTCACCCCCTGATGCGTGTCAATTCCTGCCAGATGAATGATGTCCGGGCTGAGCTGACGAATTTTGGCTCTCACTTCTTCGGCGCTATCGTTCAAACTGCGTTCGCTTTTCAAGCTGAGAGCGGCTCTGACTACGTCGCGTTCTGCGCCGAAGTTGGAGGTTTCGCGGACTTTTCCCGGCGCGCTGACCACCATCAACAAACTTTCCGGCGTTCGTCCATCGGAGATTCTGCCGCAATCCAAATGACGAATGATCGTCAACGGCTTCCCCTGGCGTTTGGAACTGGTGGCGGCGGTAATCAAATACTCCCAGGGCAACACCCTCGCTTCCCAACCGATTTTTTCCTTGCTGTACGGAATGCTGACTTCGATGATGCGAGATTTGGCCAGTTCCGAGATGGCTGCTTCGATATCGGCTTCGATGCGTTGGTCAATTTCAGCCTCAATCTGTCGTTGAATGTCTTCAGCCGAGCATTCGCCTTGTTTGGCTTTCAGAGTTTCCTTTAACAACGTTTCCTTGAGCGCGACGATCTCGGGCGCTTTGACCTGGCTGAGCTTCAATGCCTCTTTCACGTCTTCCGAAGCCAGTCGCGCGCGTTCTTCGCGTTTTTCCGCGTTGCCCGTCCACAAGCTGCGATTGCGGACAACGGCTCGCCACTTCATGGCGATTTCCTGCAATCGGCGATTGCTGCGAAAACTGATGGCGTAGCCTTTGTCGGT
>JAEUQP010000567.1 GCA_016789645.1 Acidobacteriota bacterium
GCCATCTGGCCGATGGTCGCCAACCGTTCGTTTTTCAGCAGCGCGGTTTGCGATTGTCGTAACGAAAGCCGCATTTGATCGAATGCCGTCGCCAATTGGGCGACTTCGCCATGAGCACCAGTCGGAACCTCCACATCGTAATTCCCTCGCCCAAGTTCTTTGGCGCTGACGACCAGCTTTTCCAGCGGGCGCGTAATGCGACCGGCCACCAGATAACTGAGCGCCAGTGAGGCGGCAATCGCCAGCGTCCACAACACCAGCAGTCGGTTGGAAATCGCTCGGAACAGGTTTCCTGCCCCGGTCAGTGAACGCAGCATCACAACCTGGCCAATTTGCCGACCGTCGAAATCCGTCAACTGCCGCGCGAAGGCCAGATGGGTTTCGCCATTCAGCATGAGTTCGGTTGAACGCCCCGGTGCGGTTTTCGCCAATTCGCTGGCCTGGATTGCGTTGAAGGCCGCTTGCTCGTTTTCCTTTGCCAGCGACGAAGCGTACAGCTTCCCTTCCAGTAGAACCAGAATTTCGCTGTGCATGCGAACCTTGATTTCAGCGGCCATCGCCGGATTGACTTCTTCGGCAATGCTGATGACCGCCAGCGTGTTGTTCGTTTCATCACTGCCTGAATGCAACAACACCGGCGTCGCCACCAATTGATACAGCCGACCGCTGATCATGGTGAAACCGCGATTCTGTTTCTGGTTCTCGCTTGCGACTCGCGCCGCATCGAGTTGAGTAAGTTCGGGCGCGGTTCCTTTGCGCTGTTCGGCAAAAAAGACCTGCCCGGAACCGTCGCTCATCAAAACCAGATCGCCCGGTCGCAACGTGTCATCCGTGGCATCGGCAATCATTTCCTGCAACGTGCGCTGGTCGCGCGAAGCTCCGGCATTGCCAAACACCAGTTTGACGATGGGCGAATCGGCCAACGTCGCTCCCATCGTCGCCAATCGTCGCGCGTGTTCATCCCAAACGGATTCATAGACAGGCAACAAGGTTTCCACTTCGGTTTGCACTTGTTGGCGCACCTGTCCGATGACCTGGGAATTGATGACCCAGGCAGTCACCAGCACCAGCGCGCTGGTCAACAGCGCGGAACTGATGAAAAGCTGAACCTTCAGCGATTGCCGATTGCGGATTGCGAATTGCGGATTCATCTTCTGAACAGGCTCCTCTCGCTGTGACTGAACAGATTTCTTTCTCTGCGGCAATGCCGAAACCGACAGGCGGATTTTCTGCGCCAAGGATCAATGGCAACACCCATTCCGCAATCCGAAATCCCCAATCCGCAATTGTCAGGGTTTTCGGTAACCGGGTTTGTTAGATTGGCTGTCATATTCCTGGCCATGTTTGTTGGGATGTGGACGCGGCACGTACCCTTCTTCGCTAACCTTGATGATTCCCAAATCCAATTCGCTCGTGCCGACCTGAACCGAGCGGGAAAGCGCCGATAACGTTTCCGGTTTGGCGCGTTCGTGCCAGACGGTCAATTGATATTCGTCCGCGGGCACGTTGTTGATCGTA
Source organism: Acidobacteriota bacterium (assembly GCA_016789645.1). Taxonomy (GTDB): domain Bacteria; phylum Acidobacteriota; class Blastocatellia; order RBC074; family RBC074; genus RBC074. The sequence goes on from JAEUQP010000567.1 coordinate 1,519, forward strand.
AAACCGCCCGCCTTGTCGCTGACGGCGAAATACGGCGTGTCGAGCGTGACGACGACGGCGCTCATTTTCGGATGAATGTTGCAGAAAATGTACGAAATGCCGGGGCGATTGAAATTCACAGGGCGCGTTTCCCCGCTGGCATATAAGCCCAGATCGAATCGTTTGCCGTTGTAGATGGAAAACACGTTATGGAAAAACGGGTCGTCATTCGGAAAATCCACTTCGGAACCGGCTTCGATGGCGACAATGTGCGGCAAAAATCGTTTGTCGCGTTGATTGATGACTTTTCGCTGTTTCGATCCGCTGCGCGGCGAGGAACCGTCCGTCGGTTTCAACCAGACGACGACACCGCTGGCATCACGCGATTTGAGCCTGGAATTGGCCAGTTCAATCCGGCCTTTGACGATGGTTGCCCCTGTCCCGAAACCCGCCGAAGAGCTGACCGATAACTCAGCGCGATTCCACACAACAACAGCCAGCCCCATCATCAATGCAATCATCCATCGCATCTTCAGTCCTCTTGATTCAAATCAATTCCCAACCGTTCGGCTTTGCGGTAAAGCGAATACCGCCCAATGCCCAACAATTCCGACGCGCGCAGCTTGTTGCCTTTGGTGAATCGCAACATCGCCAGAATATGCTGGCGTTCGACGTCTTCCAGCGTTTTCGGCAGTTCGCAAACCCAGAATGGCGAAGCCGGAGCGATGACGTTTTCTGAAGCGAAACTTTGGGCATTGGCGGGTACGTTTTGTGCCTGAGCAACACGCGCCAGTGGCGTTGGAGTGAATTGCATGAAATCGTCCGGCGAAAGTTTTCCGCCGACGTTGAGCGTGACAGCCCGTTCGACGGCGTTTTCCAGTTCGCGGACATTGCCCGGCCAATCGAATTGGCACAACCAGTCAATCGTTTCGGATGGCGCGGTGATGGTTTTGCCAAAGCGGGAATTGAAACGTTGCAGAAAATGTTCGACCAACAGCGGAATGTCTTCCTTGCGTTCGCGCAGCGGCGGCAATTCCAGGTTGATGACGCCCAGCCGGTACAGCAAATCGCGGCGAAAATCTTCGGCGCTGAACAAATCCTGCACACGGCGATTGGTGGCGGCGACGATGCGAACATCTACGCGGCGAGATTCCGGCGCGCCGACCGGGCGCACTTCCTGTTCCTGAATCACGCGCAACAGTTTGACCTGAAACGCCGGAGACGTTTCCGAAATTTCATCCAGAAAGATTGTCCCGCCCGTCGCCGTTTCAAAAATGCCGCGATGGTTGGCCATTGCTCCGGTAAACGATCCGCGCACATGGCCGAACAATTCCGATTCCAACAGAGTTTCGGTAAAAGCTCCGCAATTGACGGGAATGAACGGGCGTTTGGATCGCGGACTGTTGTCGTGCAACGCGCGCGCGACCAGTTCTTTCCCGGTTCCGCTTTCGCCGCTGATTAGCACGGTGGAATCCGTGGCGGCAACCCGAGCGATGGCCGTGTAAACAGCCACCATTGCCGAACTGCGACCGACGATGGATGGCGATCCAATCGCTTTGCCCGGATGATTGTGGTGACCATTGTGTTGTTGTTTTCGCCATTCCAGCGCGCGCCGAATCGCGGATTTCAATTCTTCCGCGCGAAAGGGTTTGCCGATATATCCGAACGCCTCCGCTTGCACGGCTTCGGCGGCGGTTTCCATCGAACCATGCGCCGTGACCATAATCACCGGCAATCGCTCGCTGCGGCGGCGAATTTCGCGCAACACGTCCAAGCCAGAAATATCGCCGAGCATCAAATCCAACAACACCACATCCCAATGCTCCTGATCGCACAACGCCAGCGCTTCGCTGCCACTGTTGACCAAATGCGCCGACAGTCCTTCCAGCTCAACCAGACTTTGAGCCACCAACCCAAATTCAGGATCATCATCCACAATCAACACTTTTCCAGATAGGTTCATTCCCACAAACTCCTGTTCTCAACTCTCGTGAAGACCTGCAAATCGCTGTCCAAAAACTCCTTTGCCAAACGGTTGGGAACCTTCGTCCTTCAACGGACTGACCTGACTTTGACAAGCCTGTGTTTATCGCCATTTGCAATAATTCGCCCGCTTAGAATCTGCATAGCAGAAACCATACGCTTCTAAATTATAAGCCCGGAATGAAACGAACTGTGCCACAGGCTTCTTACCGTCGCAACAAAATGAGCCACTCGGTAAGCGATCTTTGCAAACCGAATTGCGGAGAATTTTCAAGACTTGATGTCACATTCAGAGCCTGTCTGCCTCAAAAACTGCCCCACGCCGAGCTTCACTTGGTACGCTCAAGCCGCCAACTCTTTGAAAATAAGCGACGCCGTGACGGAACAGATTTTGCACTTGAGGCGGAGTGTAATCATTAACTGGTGGTTTCTTCCCATAGATTCCATCAGCAGGCGCTGGGAAATCCGAGCTGGCATCCGGGACGACGTAAGCTTGGAGGACGTAGCGCCTGTTTCATTTTGCTGACCTTACCCATCCTCA
>JAEUQP010000609.1 GCA_016789645.1 Acidobacteriota bacterium
GAGTTTGTTTTGCTCCGACAATTGCAGATGCTCGGCAGTTTTCGCTTTGTCGCCAGCGCTTCGCCCAAAATTTCTATACGCCATTGCCAACGCGTAATGCGCCGCTCCCCACGAAGGCGAAAGTTCGACCGCTTTTCGCAAACTCTCAATCGCCGATGGGTCGCCGAGCTTCGTTTGGATTCGCCCCAACCCGTAAAACGCCTGAGCCGTGCGCGGTTCTTTGGCGAGGATCGCTTTGTACAGCTTGCGGCTTTCGGCAAGTTCGTTCGTCGCCAACAACGAATCGGCCAGTCGCAATTGCGCGGGCAGGTAATCGGATTTTTTCGCCAACGCCTCGCGGAATGTCGCGGCGGCTTCCGCGTGTTTGCCAAGCGTTGCCTGACAAACGCCCAGCAGATAACTCCACTGAAATTCGTTCGGTTGAAGCTGTCGCGCTCGCCGATATGCCGTCGCAGCCAGTTCGTGCTCTTCGTAAGTGTGAAGAATCATCGCCAGCTTCCCAACGGCAGCAGCATCGTTGGAATTCTTGCGAGCTTCTTCGTCGGCTTTTTTGACCTGTTCGCGGATGCCGGGGCCGAAATTGTCGAAAGCGATTTTGGGAAGTTCTGGCGGGCTTTGCGCTTGGACAGAAAGCGCACAAAGTAGAAAAACAAGTCCACCGCAGAGACGCAGAGCAACGCAGAGATTTCGCGGAGAAAAACCTCCGCGCCGGCTCTGCGTCTTTCTGCGCCTTTGCGATAAAAGAAAATTCCTCATCTCAACTTTGCGTTCAACCAATCAACCAGCTTCGTTTTGTAGTTCAGCCATTCGGCGTGGCCTTCCCAATTTTCAACTCCGTGCGGAGCGCCAACGACATCAACCACGTCAAACTTTGCGCCGACTCGTTGTAGCTCTTTTTCATAGGCGACGGCTTGGGCGTGCAATCGGTCGGCGGTTCCCTGAATCAACAGCAGCGGAGGCATCTGGGCGTTGACTCCATAAAGCGGCGAAAAACGTTTCATCAGCTCGCGGCTTTGATCATTCAACTCCGTCACGCCAAACAACCGCGCCGGAATCGAACGCGGCGTAAAGCTGGTTGCCATCGGCAAAAAATCATAAACGCCATAAAACGAAACGACCGCCGCAACTCCGTCCAACTTCTCGGTCGCCAATTGAGCCACCAATTGCCCGCTGGCCGATTCGCCGAGAATGGCAATCCGGTTCGGCTCAATGTTGAACCGTTTGGCATTGGCACGAACAAAGCGAATCGCTGCGCGCACATCTTCCAACTGATCTTCGTTGCGAACCTGCGGCGTCAACCGGTAATCAATCGAAAACCACGCAAAGCCCGCTTTGGCCAACGGCTCAAATAACGGCGTGACATACGTGACTTTGTCGCCCGCTTCCCAACCTCCGCCGTGCGCGATGATGACCGCTGGCAATGGGCGAGCGCTTTTCGGGAAATATGCGTCCAGCTTCAGGTTGTGGCGCGGACTGAACACAATGTCTTTTTTCAGGTTGGTCGCATACGGCTGATGATCGGCTTTGCGGAGGTTCAATTGCTTCGCCAACCACTCGATCAATTTCTGTTTGTAACTCCACTGCGAAGGCCACCAATTTTCGGCACGGTGAATTGCGTTTTCAACCAACACCAATTCGCAATTTCCCGGCTGGCAAAACTGCCTGGCTTGTTGCAGCGGAACTTCGCGGTCGTTCGTGCCATGAATGACCAAGGTTGGTTTCGATGAGAGTTTGGAATTGCTGAAAACGCCGCCGATGCTGACGACGGCTTTGACGCCATTCGACTTTTCAGCCACCGCCATCAATGCCATTTGTGCGCCGGTGTCTTCGCCAAACAAAGCGATGTTGTCAGGATCAATCCGAAACTCTTTGGCGTGGCAGCGAATAAATTCGATGGCGGCGCGCAAATCATCAACGGATTCAGCGGCTCGGCTGAGTCCACCTTTTCGGTAATCAATCGAAAACCAGTTGTAGCCAGCGGCGGTCAGCAGTTCCAAAAACTGACCAACAAAACTGACGCGGCTGCCGCTTTCCCAATTGCCTCCGTGAATGACGATGACTGCCGGGCGTTTGCCGCCTCGACGTTGGACGTAAGCATCCAGCGACAATTCCACGCCATTGACGCGGCGATACACAATGTCGCCTTTGACGCCG
>JAEUQP010000600.1 GCA_016789645.1 Acidobacteriota bacterium
CTCTGATCGTTCGGCAAGCGGCAAAGGCATGCTGGTCGCCAATCCGCATTATCCGTGGACGGGCAGCAACCGGTTTTGGGAAAAGCATCTGATCATCCCCGGCAAATTGAACGTGTACGGCGTGGGCTTGCTCGGTTCGCCAGGGGTTTCTATTGGCTTCAACAGCGCCGTCGCCTGGACGCACACGGTTTCAGCGGGCAAACGCTTTGTGCTGTATTCGTTGAATCTGGCTGAAGGCAATCCGACCAAATACCTGTACGATGGCAAAGAACGCGAAATGACCAGCAAGGTTGTCAGCGTCGCCGTTCGCCAAAATGACGGCACGACCAAACAAATCGAACGACGCGTGTTTTTCAGCCATTACGGCCCGATTGTGAACTTGCCCGGATTTGGTTGGTCGCCGAAACGCGCCGTCACCATGCGCGATGCCAACGCCAACAACACACAGTTTTACGCTCAGCGTGTAGCCATGAACGCGGCGCGCAACCTGGACGAATTCAAACAGGCGCACGCCAAATACAACGCCATCCCCTGGATCAACACCATCGCCGCCAGCGCCGACGGACGCGCCTGGTACGCTGACACTTCGGCGACTCCGAACCTGAAACCGGAAGCGATTGCCGCGCTGATGAAACGCAAAGACAGCGACATGCTGACCAAAACTGCCTGGGAGCGCGGCTTGATTTTGCTGGACGGCAGCGATTCGCTTTATGAATTCGTCAGCGATCCTTCCACGCGCGAAGGCGTCATTCCCTGGTCGCGCATGCCGCAACTGGAACGCAAGGATTACGTCTTCAACGCCAACGACAGTTTCTGGCTGGCGAATCCGCATCAATTGCTGACGGGCTTTTCGCCGCTGCAAGGGTTGGAAGGCACGCCGCGCAGTTTACGCACGCGCATGAACGCCGTCATTTTGGACGACACCAGCGCCAACGGAGCTTCGGGCAAGGACGGCAAATTCACGTTGGACGAATTGGCCGCCGCCGCCGTCAACAATCGCAGCATGTCTGCGGAACTGTTGCGCGCCGAAGTCGTCAAACGCTGTCAGGCGACTTCTTCGGTCAGCGTGGACGGGCAAAGCGTGGATTTGAGCAAGGCTTGTCAGGTGCTGGCAGGTTGGAATGGACGATACGACGTTGACAGCGTTGGCCCTGTGCTGTGGCGCGAATTCATCACGCAATACGACATCGCCGACACCCAGCGCAAAGGCAAACTCTTTGCCAGCGATTTCAACGCGGCGGATTCGGTCAACACGCCGCACACCATGACACAGGATCAGAACGGCGAAACCTTGCAGAAACTGGCCAAAGCCGTTCGCACCTTGCAGCAAGCGGGTTTTGCCGTGGATGCGCCGCTCGGCAAGTTGCAATACAGCGGCAAAAACGGCGGACGCATTCCGATTCACGGCGGCGACGGCCCGTATGAAGGCATCGCCAACGTCGTAGGCTTCGGAACCAACCGCACGACGCTGGAACCGGAAACCAGCCCGGCGCGCATCAGCGGCAGCCGCAACCTGACCAAAGAAGGTTATCCGATTACGGTCGGAACCAGCTTCATTATGGCGCTGGAATTCACCGCCAACGGTCCGCGCGCGCAAGCGTTTTTGACGTACTCGCAATCGGGCGATCCGACTTCGCCAAAGTCTTACGACCAGACGGAACTCTTTTCGGCGAAGAAATGGCGCAAGATTCTGTTCACTGAAGCGGAAATCAAATCCGACCCGAATCTGAAGACCAAGAAAGTGTCGAGCGGGAAATAAGCCAAACCGTTCGTGGCTGCTGACGTGTCAGTAGCCCGCGCGTGAGCAAGGGCAAGCACGGCAATTCGCCAGTTCTGGTCGAACAGCGCAATGCCGAACGCGCCTTCCTTTACAGTCGGGCTACTGACACGAGATTACCTGCACTTGAAAGACGTCTTGGCGCATTGCCGCCGCTCGCAGATTCGCAGTATGCTTCCCGCAGTGAGGTGAACTTATGGAACTGACATTGACGATTCCCGATGATGTAGCAAGCGAAATTCAAAACGGCAGCAAGATGCCTCTGTCGCGCAAGGTGTTGGAATTGACAGCCGTCAAAGCCTACGAAACCAACGTTATTGACGAATGGGAGGTAATCAAGATGCTAGGGCTGGAT
>JAEUQP010000629.1 GCA_016789645.1 Acidobacteriota bacterium
TCCCTCAATCCCTCCTTCGTGTCACTTCGTGGATAAAAACAAATATGAACTTAAATAATCTGAAACGTGAATTGCTTGCTGAATTTCTGGGCACCTTTGTTTTGATCGCATTTGGCTCGGCCGTCGTCGCCCAAGTCGTGCTCGGTAAAAATCAAAACGGCGAATATCTTTCGATCAATCTGGCGTGGGGCTTTGCCGTGACAATGGGCATTTATGTCGCGGGCGGAGTTTCCGGCGCACATTTGAATCCGGCAGTGACGATGGCTGCGGTCGTTCGTCGCCAAATGCCGTGGGCAAACTTCCTGCCGTATTTTGTTGCGCAAACTGCCGGAGCGTTTTGCGGCGCGGCAACGGCCTTTGCCGTTTACCGCGAAGCCTTTCACAACTTCGATGGCGGCGTGCGGCAAATGAATACCGCTGGCATCTTTGCGACCTATCCGGCCAGCTATCTTTCAACCAGCGGAGCGCTGCTGGATCAGATTGTCGGTACAGCAATGTTGATGCTGGTGATTTCTGCCATCGGCGATGCTCGCAATAGCGTTCCGGGAAATGTCGCGCCGATTGCCGTAGGCTTTTTGGTCATGGCGATTGGCATGGCGTTTGGCTTGAACGCTGGGTATGCGATCAATCCGGCGCGTGATTTGGGGCCGCGCCTGTTCACGGCGGTCGCTGGCTGGGGCGGTCAGGTCTTCACCGCCAATCACTATTACTTCTGGGTTCCGATTGTCGGCCCGCTGATCGGCGGCCCGCTTGGCGCGCTGGTGTACGATTGGTTCATCGGCAAACGCTTTCCGCCGGAAAATGCCCAATGAGAATAACTTTCACCTTCTTGACCTTCATCCTGCTTGCTGGCTGTGCTGGAAACTCACAGCCAGCGCCAAGCGTTAGTGGAGCCACCAAATGTAATGTCCGCTTTCTTAACTTGGCCATCAGTGAAGAAGAGTTGTTGAAAGAAATCACTGCGCCTGGTGAAGTGCTGGCGCTTGCCTCTTTCGCTGATAAGCAAATTTCCAATGCGTCTACGTGGTGTCATATGGCCAAAGTGGCAGACCGAAGTGCTACTCTAAACGTGAGCTTTTATGCTGGCTCCGAGTACAAAGGGACCCTCGGTTTGGGAAATTATGAAAAAGAGAAATTCTTTTTGAAATTCCACGCCATCGGTGTTTCAAAGGTCATCTGCATCACGAATGACGAAAAAGAAGAATTTCTGAGATTGATCGGAGTTTCGCCTGAAGAATTCAAACGAATTTTTCCCAGAGAATAAGCCTCTTTCAAAGTCATCGCTGCAACTGTTCAACCCGAGCCATCAACTTTTCCACTCGCCTTGCGTCCACATCGTTCTGCCATTTCCCTTCTCGTTTGAAATACGAACCAACGATGAATCCGTCGGCTTTTGGCCAGAACTCGGCGATGTTTTTATCGTCCACGCCTGAGCCTAAAATTACCGGCAAGCGGCAATGCGCTTTGGCTTCTTCGACATCGGCCAGCTTTGGAGCGTCGCCCGTGGCGCTGCCGGTGATGATGACGGCATCGCCGCGCATGAACTCGACGGTTTCGGCCATTGTGCCCAGGCTGATGTCCGCCGTGATGGCGTGCGACGAATGCTTTTTCTTCACGTCAGCCCAGACTTGCACGCGGTCGGCTCCGATCATCTTTCGATAACGCAGCAGCTTTGCCGCGGAAGATTCGATCAAGCCTTCGTCGGCAACGTGCGCGAAGGCAAAACTTTCCGCGCGAATGAAATCCAGATTGGC
>JAEUQP010000726.1 GCA_016789645.1 Acidobacteriota bacterium
CCCGAACACTCGAACAAAAACAATTCGCCCTGCTCTGCCGACCAACCGCTAATCTTTAAGGGAAGTCTGAGGTTCCAGCAAATAGTGTGAGACGAACCATTCCTCGCCCCGGCGGAAAGCGAACAGTTCGGCGCAGGCGAGAAAAAAAATGCGCCAATACACCCACCACCTGATCGCCTGATCGTCACCATAGGTTTGCGCGAGCAGCGGCATGATTTCACGACGCTGAGCATCCATACGTCCCAGCCATGCGCGACACGTTTTTTCGTAATGCTTACCGTTCACTTGCCATTGTTGCGCAAGGCGAAAGTGGTCAGGAAAGTGCGCCAGCAAGTCTGCGCTGGGCATCATCCCGCCCGTGAAAAAATACCTCGCCATCCAATCGGTATCGTCCTGCACTTCGTACAGATACGCGTGCGTGCGGTGCGTGAAAATATGAATGAACAGTTTGCCTGTCGGTTGGAGCAAGCCCGCGAGGCGTTCGAGCAACAAGGCGTGATTGCGCATGTGTTCAAACATTTCGACGGAAACAATACGATCAAAACGCGTGTCGCCAATAGTCGTCGCCGAAAAGGAATTCATATCAACCGTCAGCACGCGCAAATTGTCGAGCGAGCGACGACGAGCTTCGGCTTCAATAAATTCTTTTTGCGTGCGCGAATTGGAAACAGCCGTGATGAAGCTGTGCGGAAACTGCTGCGCGATAAACAGCGACAAGGCGCCCCAGCCACAACCGAGATCAAGAATTTGCTGACCTTCGGCAAGCTGCGCGCGTTCGGCAGTCAAATGCAGCATCGCCGCTTCGGATTGGTCGAGCGTCGTCACTGCATCCGGCCAATATCCGCAACTGTATTTCAGATGCTGCCCCAGCACGCGCTGAAAGAATTCGGTCGGCACTTCATAATGTTGCTGGTTGGCTTCGGCAGTGTTAAGCGCAATAGGCGACTGGCGCAACATCGCGGCGAAGTCGGCGACCGTGGGTTGTTCTGATGAATGCAACTGGCGCAACCGATCCCGCAACAATTGTCGTATCCCTGCGCGAATCAGCACATCCGGCACGAGATCACGTTCGAGCAAACGATTGATACGGCGCATCAACCTGGACATCCACGCATTTGGCACGGACGTATCGGCGGGCAAAGCTTGAGCGGTCATAGATTCAGACTTTCTCGTAGAGCTAAATTATTGGGGCGCGTGTAAACCGCCTGCACGACGCTGACGTTGCGAGTTTGGAAGGCGGCTTCGCAATAGCCCAGATAGTAATTCCACTTGCGTAAAAAACGTTCGTCAAAGCCGAGCGCGGCAACTTGGTGCGAATTGCGATTGAGTTTTTGTCGCCACAATTGCAACGTGCGGGCGTAATGCAATCCCATGTCTTCAAGGTGATGTAATTGCAAATCGCCGGTCGCATTGATCGCTTGCTGCAGCGCCATCAACGAGGGCAACAGCCCGCCGGGAAAAATGTGTTTCTGAATCCAGTCCACGCTGTTGCGATATTCATCATAACGCGCATCGGGACAAGTGATGACCTGCAAACCGAGCAAGCCGTCGTGTTTGAGCACTTCGTGGCATTTGGCAAAAAAAGCTTTGAAATAGCGATGCCCGACGGCTTCCAGCATTTCAATCGAAACGATTTTGTCGAACTGCCCGGTGACGTGGCGATAATCACAAAGCTCAAATTTCACACGGTCATTCAGCCCTGCGGCCAGAGCGCGCGCCTGGGCATATTGCAACTGCTCCTGCGAAATCGTGATGGAATACACCCGACAGCCGTAATGCCGCGCCGCGTGCAAAGCCATTCCTCCCCAGCCAGAACCAATTTCCAGCAGTTTGTCGGTCGCCTGCAATTGCAGCTTGCGACATAAACGATCAAATTTTTCCGTCTGTGCCGTTTCGAGACTGTCCTCAGATCGGCTGAAAAACGCACTTGAATAAGCCATACCTTCATCCAGAAAGATACGGAAGAAGTCGTTGCTTAAATCGTAATGTTCGTGAATGTTGCGGCGCGCGCCGATCTCGTTGTTGTGGCGCAGATTGTGTTGCCAGCGATTGACGAATTTGAGCAGGTTTCCGAGGGAAAATCGTCGCCGCGAGCCGGATGCTGTCGGCGTGTTTTCAAGGTTGTGAATGAACCAGGCAATCACCTCGACGACGCTGTCTGTGTCCCAGTCACCATCTACATACGATTCACCCAAGCCGATGTCGCCCGACAAAATGATTTTTCGATAAAAGGCTTCGGTGTTGATGCGAATATGGGCCGCAGGCGTGGGTCCACCGTTACCGAACTGCTCCGTTGTGCCGTTTGGAAAGGTGACGCGCAACGTGCCTTGTTGCAGCGGAGCCAACATCCGGCGAATGATGGATTGATAGCTCCAGTCAAAACGGGATGAAATGGATAACGCAGTGTCAGTCGGATGAACGGGATTTTCCATGCAGAATGCCTTTTTGTAATTCGGGGTTGGCGGCTTTGGCATGCCAAGGCATGCCTTTCCACCACAAGCGCAGCGCATGCCAGTGAATCAACGCAATCACCTGCATCGTCACCAGCGGAAAGCGGAACGCCGCGCGCAGCAGTTCGCCATCGGTCAACGCCTGCGCCGTGCCTGTCAGGCAAGTCGCCAGAATGCGCTGCGCCGTCGTTGCCCCACCATCATAATCATCAATGCGCAGGCGCAGTGATTGCGTCGGAACGCGCAAATCAAAATCAACGAATACGTCCAGCTCAAGAAATGGCGAAATGTAAAAATGCTTGCTCTGTCGGGCTTGAAACGCATTCTCGCGCCACGTGCCCGGATCGAGTAGATAAAGTTTCGTTTCGCCGAAGGTGTTATTGACTTCTGCAACGGCGCACAAAGGCTGCCCGGCAGTGTCAAAGCAGAAGTAAAACGACACAGGATTGAAAACATAGCCCAGTACCCGCATATGCGTCAGCAGCATCACGCGCGCATCAGCGGCGAGCCTGACGCCGCGCTCCGCCAACCACTGGAGCAAACTTGCTTTGGTTGTCTGCCTGTCAATTTGCAAATGATCCGCAGCGCGAAAACTGAACAAATTCCAGCGTTCCAAACTGAACCAGCGCAGCCGCTCGGACTGTTGCTCCAGTTCATCCAGATCGAGATAAAACATAAACAGCCGATGCACGAAACCATAGCGCTGCGGCAGAAACCGCTGATGCATGATCTGGCATTCGTACAAGCAGGAATTCATCCCCACAACCTTTCGCCGGTCAAAGCGCGACAGACATCCAATGCGGAGGTCAACGCGTCTTCGTGAAAGCCGTATTTGAAATAACTTCCGCAAAAATACGTCACGCCGTTTTTATTCAGTTGCGGTAATTCTTTTTGCGCCTGGATCGCTGCCGCTGAAAACACGGGATGCTCATACACTGTCTCATAGTGAATCTTCGCAGCGTCGAGCGTTCTGGACTCGTTGATGGAAACAAAATAATTGCGCTGCCCGTTGAGCGGCTGCAAACGATTCATGTAATACACCGTCGTCGGTGGAACAGTTTGTTGCGAATCGTAATCCAGACGGTAATTCCAGGCGGACCATGTGCGCCGCGTCATGGGCATCACCGATTCATCAGAATGCAGTGCTGCGCGATTCGTCTGATAGCGAAAGAAACGCAGAAGCCGGGCTTCAGTTTCTGTCGGCTCGCACAACAACGCCAGCGCCTGATCCGCGTGACAGGCCAGAATCACTTTGTCATACGTTGCCTGCTGGCCTTCGCTGTCGGTCACCACTGCCTGCCCCTGGCTGCGCGTGACGGCAACCGCGGCGCGGCGCGTCAAAATGCGTTCACGAAACGGCGCAATCAGTTTGTCTCGGTATGACCATGAGCCGTTTTTGACGGTGCGCCATTGATAATGCCCGTTGAGTCCCAGCAATCCGTGATTTTTGAAAAAGCGTGCCAGCGTCACAGCGGGAAAACCGAGCATCACATCAGGTTCTGTGGACCAAATGGCGGAACTCATCGGCAGCAGGTACTTTTCCAGAAAGCTCGCCGAATAGCGGTTTTTCCGTGCGTAATCCGTCAGCGTCAACGCCGCGTCCGGATCGCTGTCCAGCAGTTTCGGGCACTCATTGTTGAAGCGGTTGATTTCCAGGAGCAAACGCACGAACCCCGGATTCAACAAATTGCGACGCTGGGCGAACAGGCCATTCAATCCCGATCCGCAATATTCCAGTCCCGATGGTTGATGATTCACACTGAACGACATCGAAGACGGTACAGTCTCAACCTGCAATTCATCAAACAACCGCACCAGGTTTGGATAAGTGACGAGGTTGTACACGATGAAGCCTGTATCAATGCGCACTGGAACGCCCGCTTCATCAACGGTGATTGTATTCGTATGACCGCCGACATAATCGTTCTTTTCGTAAAATGTCAGTTCGTGTTGTGCTGTCAGAAAATGCCCGCACGCCATCCCCGCGATGCCCGTGCCGATGATTGCGATCTTTGCCACTGGTTTCAGAATTGTTGAGGAAAAGAGTTGATGCTGTTTGCGCCAATTGGCTTATGGGTGATTTTGCGCTGCTTGGCTGGTGACCCGCGTGCGTTGCGCGTAAACATGCGCGGGGGGCGTGTGCAGATGACTCACAATCCCAAACCAGGCCAGCATCCTGAGCGTCCACCACGTCATATCAACTTCCCACCAGTAAAAGCCCTGTCGCGCCGAGGCAGGATAAAAATGATGATTGTTGTGCCAACCTTCGCCCATCGTCAGCAACGCGACCATTGCATTATTGCGGCTTTGATCGCCCGTCAGAAAGCGGCGGCGACCGAAAACGTGTGTCAGCGAATTCACGCAAAAAGTCGTGTGATAAAGCGTCACCGTACTCAGCACAAAACCGTACAGCACCATCTGCAATCCGGTAGTTTGTAATGCCGGAAATGTCGCATTCAGCCATACACCAGCGCCATATAATGTCAGCGCCAACAGCAAGGGCGGGACAAGAAAGAAACGATCCAGCCATCGCAATTCGGGGTATTTGGCGAAATCCGGGATCAGGCGCAGATTCGTTTCGTCGTAACGCCGGCAAAGAATCCAGCCCACGTGCGACCACCAGAATCCCCGCGTCACGGGCGAATGAATGTCGTTCTCCGCATCGGAATGGGCGTGATGATGACGATGATGCGCTGCCCACCAGAGCGGCCCACGCTGCATTGCGGCTGTTCCCAGCCAACCCAGCACGAACTGAAATAAGCGCCCGGTTTGAAACGAACGATGCGAAAAATACCTATGAAAGCCCGCTGTCAGAGCAAAGGTGCGCAATACTAGCATCACCAAATAGGCCGCCAGCGCCGTCCAGCTAAAATCAAGCCAGAAAACGAGCAAGCAAGCCAGATGCATCAGTACAAGGCCTAGAAAGGAGAATCCCTTGAAATTTACACGGTCACTCGCGGCGTTAGGAGCATCCGTTGAGGTTTTTGATGTGTACATAAAGTAGTGTTTTTGTGGATTGTGAGAGTCAAGGCCACTTTAACCTTTCGACAAATGTCTGACAAACCCCAAGTTGATTGAATAGGAAAGAAGGGCCTTGATCACAGTCAGAACTTCACGATTGGGCTGGCGCCGTATGGCTGTTTCAAACACTTCAACCTGCAAACGACTCATCTGGCACTGGACATTTCCGGCTTCTTCGCTTCGGACTTGCAACTGCTCAGCCATTACGACAAAGCCCGCTGGATACGTTTCCAGCGGGCTTTGTGTTTTGCGTTGAATTAACGAAACCGTGTTATTTCAAAACGTTGACCTTCAATCGCGTTGCGTATTTACTCGAACGGTAAATTCGTTGCGTCGCTTTCTGAAAATCTTCGTCTTTGGCTTTGTAGATGTTCACAAACTTCTGCGGATTGCGATCCACCAGCGGAAACCAGGAACTTTGGATGTGAATCATGATTCGATGGCCTTTTTTGAATGTGTGGTTGACGTCCGGCATGGCAAACGGCACATGAGTCACTTCATTCGGCTTCATCGGTTCGGGCTTCGACCAGCTTTTGCGATATTTGGCGCGCATCGGTTCACCACGAACCAGCATTTGATAACCGTCCATCGGTTCCTGCTGGGCTCTGGTCGGATACACGTCAATCAGTTTGACGATAAAGTCTGAATCCGTGCCCGATGTCGAAACATACAGGTCGGACAGGATTTCGCCGGAAATCGTCACATCCTCTGTCAACACGTCGCTTTGATACACCAGCACATCCGTGCGTCTTGCTGAGAAGCGTTGATCGTCGGTCATGTACTCGTAAGTCATATCCGGCGAAATGCGGTTGAGGTGCGGCACAGGCTTGTTCGGATCGCTAACGTATTCGTCATAACCGGAAACAGCTTTCGGCGGATCGAACGACAGTTTGCCGTTAACGTGAAGATAAATGCTCTTTTCAACCACGTTCTTCGGCGGCCAGGATTCATAGGTTTTCCAGGTGTTCGACCCGCTTTCAAACACATACGCTTCCGGCAATTTCATTTCGCCTTTGTCTTTCAGGAAGTAGATGAAAAACGGAAATTCGATATTCTGCTGGTAAAACGCTGACGTGTTCGAGCCAAACTTCACTCCGCCCAGCGCGCTGCCATCACGGCGTGACCAGCAACCGTGGCACCATGGGCCTTCGACCAGCACATTCCAGGCCTTCGGATTGTTCTTTTCGATTTCGCGGTAAATCCACAACGGGCCTTGCACATCCTCTGCGTCGAACCAGCCGCCGACGGTCATCACCGCAGGCGTCACTTTTTTAAGATGCTGCGGGACGTTTTGCGCTTGCCAGTACTCGTCGTAATCGCCGTGCTCCATCCATTCATTCCAGTACTTGTTTTCGTTTTTCATGTACTTCTGAGCATTTGGCAACGCGCCCATTTCCAGAAAGAACTGATAGCCGTCATTCGTTCCGTGATCGAAGCGCGAAAATTGCGCAACGCCCGGACCGGTTCGCGGACGCCCGAAGTTGATGATGAAGTTGAAGGCGTGCGGGAGAAAGAGTGCTCCATTATGGTGCATGTCGTCGCCCAACCAGTTGTCGGCCATCGGCGCTTGGGGCGAAACGGCTTTCAGAGCAGGGTGCGGATCAATCAAAGCCTGCGCGGCGTAATGACCGGGATAGGAAATTCCCCACATGCCGACTCGCCCGTTGTTGTTGGGAATGTTCTTCAGCAGCCATTCGATGGTGTCCCAGGTGTCGGTCGTTTCATCCGTGTCAGTCGCACTCGCCTTTTTGGGTTTGTACGGACGCATCCAGGCAAATTCGCCTTCGGACATGTTGCGGCCTCGCACATCCTGAAAAACAAAAATGAAGCCCTCTTTGGCAAACAGCGGCGACGGGCCAAGCTGTGGGCGGTACGCATCCGGGCCATACGGCGCAACGCTGTATGGTGTCCGCTGCAGCATCATCGGATATTTTTGCGAAGCATCTTTGGGGACATAAACCGACGTAAACAGCTTCACGCCGTCACGCATGACAATCTGATATTCGTGTTTCGTGTAGTGGTCTTTGACATTGTAAGTTTCCTGCGCGGAAGTGGTCGGCATCACTTGAGAAATCAGCGCTGCCAGCACTGCCAGACACAAAACGCGACAGAAAAGCGATTTTCGAAAGTTCATCGCTCAATCCTCCGTAGATGATGGTTCGGTAAACGATTGTTGAGAAAAGAAGATAACGGTCGTAGTTGAGAGTAAACGCACGACCGAAAACTGGCAAGCACAGTGTGTTCGTCTTTTACGATTCGAAAGATTTCGCCACGGAAAGCCATAGCAATTTTGCACGCGCCATCAGCAAGGTGAAAAGACTTCCCTCCTCTTTCGCCAGTTGTAGCACGATGCGGCGAAGCAGCTTATCCAGCATGTCACTGCCGCCGAAAAAGTTGGTCGAGCGAGACCAACTGATCAATTGGTCAATCGCCGCAGAGTAGTTGGGCGGATTCGTTTTTCGCAATTCGTGCACCACACCGATCAATCGCCACAAATGGCGATCCCAATCGCGTAATGTCGGTTCGTTGATTCGCACGATGCGCTGCTCGGCGGCATTCAGGTCGCCTTGCAGCAATTCATCCATCGTCACCAGCAGCGTGTGAGCTTGCGTCAGATCGTCTGGCTGCAAACTCAGCGCCTGCAAACTGACCTCGCGCGATTCGGCATTGCGGCTTTCCATTCGCAGCGCCAATGACAAATTCCACAGCATCCAGGATTCGACGCTTTCTCGATTGCGCCAGTCCGACATCCATTCAATTGTTCGTTTCACGTCGCCCAGATTCAGCAAAACGTAGCCCGTGTGCCCCCAGGTCAAAACGTGAGCGCGCAAATCTGCTTCAACCTCATTGATGAATTCTCGCGCTCTGTGTTTTTGCCCAGCGCGGGTCAAAGCCTCCAGATACGCATTGACCGCGCGTCGCCACAATTCATTTCGCTCAGGCAGTGACAGCAATCTCCGACGGCAATTTTCCCATTGCTGCTTTGCTTCGCAAGATTCGACATAAAACACGCCAACATTCGGATTGGCTTGTGGCGAATCAAGCGTCTCGTTCAGCACTTCGACAGCAGTCGCATTCCAGTTGGTTTCCATGTCAGCCTGCAGCGCCTGCGCCAGAAAGCTTGCATTGTCCGTCTTCGACAGACACAGCGATTTGAGCAGTTCGCGCGCTTGCCAAAAATTCTTGCGTTTGCCCGCAAGCCGCAATTCTCTGACCGTCGTAAGGTCGCCACCGATTTGCTGCCGCAAAATCGCCAAAGTTTCTTCAGCGGCATCCAGTTCGTAATCCTGCAACTGCATATCGAAAAGCGCTGTGCTTGCAAATTCATAAGCCGGATCGAGGGTCATGGCATAGCGCAACGTTTCTTTGGCTTCTTTGCGATGGTCGTTCAGCAACTGCGCATCAGCCAGGTACCCCAGCGGCACGGAACGATGCGGAACCAGCCGCACCATTTCCTGGGCAGCATTCAAATAGTCGGCATACGATTCCGACGCGCGATACCAGTCAGCCAACAAGCTCCAAGCCGGGTAATAATTCGGTTCGTCCGCCACCAGTTTTTTCAATTGCTCAACCGCCGCAGGCAGATCGCCACGGTCAGCATCCACAATGGCCTCGGCGCAACGTAATTCCGGCGGCAAGTTGTCACCATACACTTCCGGGCGACAGGCGGCTCGCGCTTCATCGTAACACTGCAACTGCGTCAGCAATCGCGCGCGCAAACTGTGCCCTTCGACCAGACGCGGATCGAGTTCGATTGCACGGTTGAGCGCTTGCAACCGGTCGTCGAAACTCTGCCCTTCGGTTTGAGCCAAAATCAGATAGGAGCGCGCCTGACCGGGACGTTTTTCCGTCAGGTTGCGCGCGCATTCGAGCGCCAGTTCCGGCTTGCCCGCGAGTTGCGACCATTCCCTGAGCGCGCGCCATCCCCAATCATAGCCAGGCTCCAACGTGACAGATTGTTTGATGCGCTCGAGTGCCGATTCCCGTTCGCCCATTTGCCAAAGGATGTCGGCCAGATACCCGTAGTTCGAATGATCGAGCGGCGTGTAGGCGATTGCCTGTTCCATCAACTTGCGTGCTTCCTCGAAACGCCCGGCGTGCTGATGAACTTCCGCTAGTTGCTGGGTTGCGGTTCCCCAGGCCGGATTGATTCTGAGCGCGTGCTGCAAGGCATCAATCAATCCCTCTTCGTCCAGTCGGGCGCGCTGCACAGCCGCCAAATCGAGCCACACACGCGGAACCAGCGGAAAGCGTTCGGTCATCTGCCGTGCAAGCTGCAACGCGTCGTCGAGCCGCTGCAAATCCATCAGCGAATAAACGACCGCCGACCACGAATGCCATAAATCCGGACGCGCATCCAGCGCCGCCTGTTGCAATTGCAACACCTCTTCCGCATTCAGAACCATTCGCGCCGCTTGGCGATATGCCAGCAAGCCATCGCCATACGTCACCTGGCGAATCAATTCCTGCCGGATGAATTCCAGTGATTCGCGCCGTTCAGCGGCTGAATGCGAATTGTTCATCAATTCATTGATAGCGAATTCCAGGTCAACCGATAACTTGATGGCTTCGGAAAAGGCCTGTCGCGCCAGCGGGAAATTGCCCATCTCGGCGTGAACCTCGCCAATTGCGCAATGGCCATAAGGGCTCATCGGCTCCAGTTCGCGCCCGGTGACAGCTTGTTCCAGAGCTTCTTCAAATCGGCGCTGCTGGGAAAGACAAAACGCCAGTTCCCTGCGCGCCCAGGCATTGGCAGGTTCAATTTCGACGATGTGACGCAACGCAAGCTCATTGGCTTCAGGATCGTCGCGCAACCAATCCACCAACATTTGATGAATCGGCAAAGAGTGCGGGAACCGCGCCGCAACAGAGCGAACGAACGCCAGCGCCTTTTCGTGACTTTCGGTTTCCGCCAGCAACTGCGCGACGTTGCGATTAGCGTCAATCGCCAACGGCTCAGCTTCGACAACGGCTTGCCAAAGGCTCAGCGATCGCTGCAATTCTCCCTGATACGCGGCAATCAAGGCTGCGCCGCGTTGCCATTGGGTCGTTGGCGCCTTGCCTTCGCCCAGTTCCAGCAATCGAGCCGCTTCGGCAAAATCGCCATGCCGAGCAAACGCTTCCGAGGCATAAAGCAGCAATTCGCCATCATCCGGCCGCAGTTCAATCGCCTGGCGCAGAATATCCAGAGCTTCAGGCGATTGGCCTGTCTGTTCGTACGCCCACGAAAGCGTTCTGGCCGGAAAACCGGAACGCTTGCCGAACCGTCGAAACCTTTGCGCCAGAAACTCCATCGCTTCCTGGGTTCTCCGCAAATGACGAGCAGCGATGAAATACCCCTGCACATATTGTTCATTGATGTCTTTCAGACAAGCGGCAAACCGGTACAACGGCAACGCTTCGTCAAACTGCCGCTGCGACCAGCGAATGTTGGCCAATTGATAAAAGCTGTTGGCATCGAGCGGGCGCGACCGCAGCGTTTTGTGCAACAGTCGCAAAGCCTCTTTATGTTGGCGCGCGTCTTCGCTCAATTCCTGAGCGAGTTGTTGCCAGAAGAGAGGATCGGATTTTTCGTCCTCACAAATAGTTTTCAGATATTCCAACCGCTCGCTTCGACGCGCCAGGGTTCGCAGGCAAATGATTTTCTGCATCTTCAAATTGGCGTCTTCAGGAAACTGTTCGAGCAGTTTTTCGACACAAGCCAGGACCTGAATCTGGTCATCGTCATACCAAGCAATGGTGATTCGAGCGTACAGCGTCAGACGATGTTCGAGGGCTTCGGCACTCATCTGTTGCCAGATCCTGAAGGCTTCCTCGCGGCGATGATCAAATAATGCACGTTGAATGAAGTGCTGTTTGTCGTAAAGAGCGGCTTCCTTCAGATCTAAATCGTTCAACAACGAAGCTTTTTCCTTTGGAACCAAAGCCATCCCACGCGGCCCCGTTGAGCGATAATGCTCCAGCATTTCCGGCGATAACCCTTCACCGAGGCTGCGAACATAAGGGTCACGCATCAACAACGAACCGCGCAGCGCGTCGTAGCCAATCACTGCCTGCAAGTGCGCATTGCCCGGTTCCACCGTCGCCAGCGTAAACGGAACCCCGCGATCAATCAGCTTCACTGCATCTTCCCAATTGACGCAAAACTCTTTCGCCACCCAGCCATTTTGTTCCGCCCATTTTCGTTCGCTGTGATCGGTCGTGCCGCCATAACAAATTTGCTCGGCGATGTTCAGATGCTCGGCAGGCATCTGCCAAAATCGGCTGATGGTCGTCAACGTGGCAGGCGCGCAGGTCACATGGTGTTGGCGAATAAAACCAACCGGTAATTGAGTCCTCTTTTGCTCTGCGGTCGCTTTGGCCAACCGTTCGGCAATGGTTTTATAAAATCCATTGCCAGCCTGGTTGAACAGTTCAACTGCTTGAGTATTATCGCCGCACAAATACGCCGCTTCGGCCAGACGTCCGCTCAACCATTCCCGCATTTCCGGCTCAAGCAACGACGAAAGTTCCAGAGCATGCTGAAAATTTTGTCGGGCCGCCTGACAATCTCCGATGTCCATTTGAAGCTGTGCTAGTTGAATCAGCAGCGGCAAACATTCCAGCTTTTGGGCAGCTTCTTCGAGCAGGGCGCGAGCCTCCGCTTCACGGTCAAGAATCGTTAGCAAATGTGCCAGAGATTGAATTGCAGGACGATAAAAGGGGCGAAGTTGCAATGAATATTGCGCAGCAGCGACCGCATCCTCATACCGATCTTCGGATTCAAAAACAGAAGCCTTTTCCACCCACAACCAGGGATTTTCCGGCGTTAACGCCTCAGCTTTGGCAATTAACTCGTCGGCGGCGTCAAAATCTCTCAGCAAGCCGAACAGGCCTGCTTTCAAACCATACCAATCTGATTGCATGGCGGTGTCAGCATCGGGCAATTCTTCGACGCGACGCATAAACATCCAGGCTCGCCAAGGTCCGCGCCAATCCAGAATTGCGCGAGCATAGTAATAAATGGCTTCGGGGTGAGCGCGATCTTCCCGCCAGGCCCGCAAATGAAGTCGCCGCATCAATCTCGGCGCCCCCAACATTCCCGCCATGCGCCCGGCCAACAGCAATGCCTCCGTTCCTTCCCATTCGTTGATTGGAGCGAGTTGCGTCGCTGCGACATACGCACGCAAATATAAGCCGCGATTATAAAGTTCTTTGATTGGCTGAAGTTGTGTCGGCGAAATCATCATGTTTTAGCTGTAGCTGATTGTTGATCCCCAGAGCAAACGACCTTCCGCGGAGGTCTTGATTGAATTTGTTGAGTTATGCCAAACGTCTGGCGACCTCTTCCAGGTGGCTCAAATAGGCAGAACTTTCCGGCGAGCCTTCTTCTGGCGCCCAATTGGCAAAATTCTTGTCGCGCTCAAGAACAAACCCGCCCGCGGGGTGACCTTTCACTTCATAAATAACCGCATCTTCCAGGGCGACCAGGCTGTGCCAAATTCTCGGCGGAATATCCATTCCCAACAGGCCATCCGCGGGCGAAAGCGTGCGGCTCCGGGAAAAATCAACATTTCCCTCTTCATCAAAAATCACCAAGGCCAGTTTGCCACGCAACAAAATGAATGCTTCGCTTTGATGATCGCTGTCGTGGCGATGCGGTCGCACATACGTTCCAGGCGTGAGCGCATTGAGCATTCGATGACAATGCTCCCAGTCGCCGCTATGCAAACAATGAATGGCCCGAAGGCGAGGGGAATTTCTAGCTCGGAGCAGCAGGTCATCCAATAATTCGGTAGTGATAATTTGAATCGGTCTTTGATTCATCATCAGAATGTCTCCTGACTTGGCCAAGTGGGAATTGACAGCCGTCAATGTAGCGCAGATTGCTGAATTGCGCTACCTTTTGGGCAATGAAGAACTTATCGCTACCACCAGAAATCGAAGAATATCGCGACAAACATTGGCGGCGCGAAGAGAGCCTTCGAGTCGAAAGCGTGGCCGATGCCGAAAGTTTTATTGAGCAGGTTGGCTTCGCCGCCTGTCTGACTGACTCGCGCCAGCCGGGACCTTCTTTGTACGTTGCCGTTTGTGGCCGTCGCGATGCTGTAATGCCGCACAACGTCCAAAAAGACCCTGAAAGCTCTCACACCTGGGTTTTGAAAGATGAATTGATTCGACGTGGCAAAGTTTATTACGGGAAGCTGGCTCGCGGGAAAACCATGTTTCTCGCTCCTCGGATGCTTCCTGCTTTTTTCACCATTTGGGGAATGACGAAACGTCAGGAAAAAACACGGCTCAGCAAAGAAGCCCTTGCCATTCTGAAAATTTTACGAAAAGAGTGGGAAATGGGAACTGCGGACCTGCGGCAGGAGACAGGACTACACGACCGAAAAGTTTTCTCAAAAGCAATTGACGAGCTTCAAACAGCGATGATCGTCATCCCCAGCGAAGTTCTTTATCAGCCAAAATTCACGTATATCTGGACTTTATCTGAAGTGCGTTTCCCGGAACTGTCGCCTTCCAAATTGGACAAACCCACTGCTCTGACGGAAATTGCCCTATGTTTTTTGGCCAATGCCGGGATGACAATCCCAGGCGAGCTTGCCAAAGCGACAGGCCTCTCTAGACCGGATGCCGGCTTGGGAAATCAGCAACTTGTGAAAAAAGAGTTGGCTCAACGACTAGGCGTTGGAAAATATTTGTATCTATCCAGGTAATTGTTTGATTTTCAATCTGATGCCCTGTACAATCCGCCGCTGTAAGGATTTGTACGACTTTTCCTAAATCTCTTCTGATTTAGTCTTCTTCGAATATCACTATTGTAATACCAGCTACGTGATCTGAGGATTAGGTGCCTGTTGGTGTTTGCGCAAAACACCTGAATCGCAATCGTTTAACAACCATCATGGACCATTCATGTTTGGGGGATCTATGAAAGATAGCCATTTGAAATCAACCGGACACCCACCGGAAAAACTAATCGCGGCGTATGCAATTGGGAAATGCAGCCCTATTGAACAGGCTGAGATTGATGAGCACTGCTTTACTTGCGAAAAATGCCGCACCAGGCTTTCGATATTGCTTCGGCTTTGCGCGCTGGACGGCAATGACGAAGAGCGCCGTGAATTAGAACGCTTGTTTCCACTTGGTATGGAAGTTATTTCCCAGATTCGCCACCCGGAAGAAGCCTCCATCAGTCCCCTGCAGACAAAAAGCCAGCAATATGTTCGACCTGGCGACACATCGAAATCTTCGACAGCCACCTTTACTTCAGATAGCTTTTATAAAGACAAGCGAAAACGTTCCTTTTATTATGCCGTAGGGGCAGTTCTTGTCTTGGCGATTGCTGGTGCTGCTTATTTGTGGTACCAAAACAAACACTCTGCATTGCAAAACAGTTTGTTGGCCATGCAACGCAGCTATCCGACAAGCCGCCCTCTCGAATCACGAATGACAGGCGATTTTGCTTATAAGCCTTATGCACGTACTCGGGGTGAATTAGACAATCACGATATCAATCGAGACCAGCTCAATTATGCCCTTCTGGAACTGACACGGATTGTCGCTTCGACGCCAACCCCTCAGGAACGCCACGCATTGGGGCGTTTGTATTTATTTCTTGGCGAATTTGATAAAGCAGAAAGCCAAATGAAACTGGCGCTGGAAAGTCTTAACAACGACGCCAAGATCCTCACTGACATTGCGGCTCTTTATTACGAGCGCAGCAAATTTGCCGACTCGAATTCCGAGTTGCTACTAACCAAGGCAGTTGAATATTACAGACAGGCAATTTCAATTGACCCACAATTAGCAGAAGCCTGGTTCAATCGCGCATTGTGTTATGAGCACCTGGCCGCTTATTCCAATGCCAAAGAGGATTGGAAACAATACCTGAAGATTGACCCCGACTCAGAATGGGCGAAGGAAGCCAGAGAAAGATTGAAAAATCTGGAAACGAAAGCCCAGCAATTGTTTTCTCCCAAAAAATCCGAAACCAAAATGGCGGAGGATGTCGCGTCAAAAAACGATGAACAGTTGAAAGAATTGATCAGTCAGAATTTTGTTGATGTTAAACAATATTCGACGGGCCAATTATTCGACGACTATTTGTCCGCCGAGTTAAATGGGAACCAGCAACGTGCTGAACAATGTATCACCACCCTGAGGCGCATTGGCACTCTCACCACTGAGGTAAAAGGCGATAAATATATTGCTGATTTAGCCTTGCTGGCGGCAAGGGCAAGTCCGAAAATAAAAAGTGGGATGCTGGATGTCCGCCTGATGCTGCGGCAGGCGGACAATGAATATGACCGCAGCTCCCACGATACAGCATTCAAACTCTATAAACAGGCCTACAACGCGGCTGAGCGTATCGGGGATCATTTGCATGCAGAACTGGCCGCTTCTAAGTTCATACGCTATTCAAATTCCCGCGCCCAAACAGAGCCTCTCATCACTTTAGGGAATCGTTTACTGATTCAAACTGAACAGCGCCGCCATTTGCACTTGCAAGCAGTCATTCATGCATCTCTTGCAAACGGCTTTTTAGCAGCTCAACAAGGTTCTTTGGCACTTGAAAATGGTTTGCGTGCAGCGGAAATTGCCAAAGACTTGGGCGATATCAATACAACAATTAATGGCTTGATGCTTGCAGGCAGCGCTTACACTCGATCAGGAAATTACGAGCGCGCCTTTAACAAGAGCTTCGAAGTTTTATCCATTTTAGGCGAGCATCCAGTGGACGTCCGAAAGAGCTTTCAAGCTTACCAACAAGCTTGGGAATCTTTGTTTCGCATCGGAAATTTTCATTTGGCCATGGCTTATCAACAAGAAGCCATGGAGATTGCTCGTAAAACTGGCAACCAACTTATTATTTCGGGCACTCTTGGGAGGTTGGGGTTAAATTCATGGAAACTTGGCCAAAATGACGTGGCGAGTTCGCTTCTCAAAGAGGCGATCGAAAAATGCAATTCTATAAACGATCAAACCTCACGTAAGTTATTGCAAGCTGACTTGTATACAGTCTTAGGTGATATTGAACTGAGTCTTGGTGAATACGAAAAATCTCTGACGAATTACCAAAATGCCATGCATTCAGTGACAGAAAGCAATAACTTTGTATACCTGGCGACAATTTCACAGGGGAAAGCTGCGGCCTTTCTGGCACAAAACCGAGTCAGCGAAGCAGAATCTGAACTTCAAAAAAGCATTTCCCTTATCGAAAATGATCGCAAAAACATTCTTGATGCAGGCGGACGAAGTATCTTTTTGGCTCGCAGCCAAAGTGCTTACAACGCCATGATTGATCTTCAATATAAGCACAAACAAAATCCTGCCCTGGCCTTCAACTACGCAGAAGTCGTCAAAAGCCGGGACGTGTTGGATAGCCTGACCAACCGCGCATCAACCAAAGAAATTGATGGACGACTTGAAATTGCTCTATCAGGTAATGCACGCCCCTTAAAGTTGCAACAAATACAGCGATCATTACCTAATCATATTCAGGTCTTGTCCTATTCAATGACAGAAAATGATTTGATCATTTGGTACATCACGAATAACACTTTTTATTCAACCAGCGTTGGAATCACCTCAAACCAATTCAAGAATCTAGCTCTTGAGTACTTATCAAGCATTCGTACGAAAGCTGAGATGGAAAAAACGAATCGCTTGGCTTCAGATTTGTACCGCTATTTAATTCTGCCTGTTGCGGACAAGCTAGATAACAATCGCTTGCTTTGCATTATACCTGACAGCGGATTCAATAAATTGCCATTTTCCGCCTTGTTTTCCGCAAGTAAAAACCGATATTTGATTGAAGACTATTCAATCATAACAAGCCCCAGTGCAAGCATCTTGCTCCAAACTATAAACTTGGCCAAGGAAAAACCGGCGCTGCCGACCCAAACGTTCGTAGGTTTGAGCAACCCTCGCTTCAGTAGTCGTCTTTTTCCTGGCCTGCCTACACTTCCTTCATCCGAAGAGGAAGTTGCTCGAGCCAGCCAACTTTATAAACATGGGATTTTCTTCAGCCAGGAAAATGCGACTGAGAGCCAAGCAATTCAGCAATTTGGCCACCATAACATTGTGCATATTGCCAGCCATACGCTTATCAACGAGCAAATCCCTTTACTTTCGGCAATACTTTTATCTGACGAAAAATTACCAACTACTATCTACAAAGGTAAAAGTAAAATCGCCTTCGATGGCAAGTTACAAGCAGCGGAAATTTATCAAATGAGCTTTCCGCAAACCAGACTTGTAGTTTTATCCAGTTGCCGTTCAGCTCTTGGTAACAACAACCAAGGCCAGGCAATTGGAGCTTTGGCCCAAGCTTTCTTTGCAGCTAAAGTGCCATCTGTCCTCGCCAGTTTGTGGGACATTGATGATGCTAAATCGGCAGAATTAATGCTCGCTTTTCATCAATATCATAAAACACAGCTTCATGGTTTTAGCCAATCTCTCCGCCTGGCTCAATGCTCGTTTCTATATGGTAACGACATCGAAAAACGGCACCCCTATTATTGGGCTGCATTCCAGCTTTTCGGCTGTGATAGCGGAGATCCAACAAGTAATCATTGAACAATTTTATGTGACACGTTATTCCCTTTAGCCAGGCGCCCTGAAGCCAGGATGACGTCAGCTAGAGTAGTTATAATTCACATCGCGGATTTACTCTCCCAATCCCCGATAGAAACACTCTATGATTGGAGGAAAATTACATGAGCAAGATTAGTTTCACGTTTGAAGACCTGTGTGCCTTTTTCACTAAGTATCCATCAAGAGTCATGGTCGGCCTGATTTCGACGGAGAACGAAGCTCCTCAAAATGTTCATCGCCCTCATATTATTATCAAAGAGAACGGTGTCGTGAAACGCGAGTATTCGGGCTTTTCTGAAATTAACGGCGATATTTCTTTGGATGTCTACCCCAAAGCCGAACCGCTGACTCACTACACGCCGCGCTCGTCTCGAGACTCACGTCAATCATTCAATACCGTGGTGGACTTCGAGAAACAGCTTTATCCGGAGGGCACGTTTAAGGCTGATGCCAAACGTTGTCGTGCCCGCTTGCATTTCACCAACGGCGAGTTGTACACCTGTGCTCACGCTGTGAATGCGTTGTTCGCCGATGCGAAGGATCATTCTCCTCACGCCCAGATTTCGACCATTGGCACAAAAGTAGGCTTGGATGTTAAATTGCCCAAAGATGGTTACGCGGTTTTTCATTTCAACAATGACACTGAGGATTTTGTTTTCAAAGGCGGGCGCAATTATCAAGTAGACGTTGTCAATCGCGCTGATGCAGTTGACTTTAACCATTTCCGCTTTTTCTACAATATCGTCAGCCCGAAACCCAAAAGCAAATTGATCCCGATTTCGGCTCAGGGAGTTGGAGCCAACGTGAGATTTGGGGATTGGGTTTGCTTGGTAGGGGCATTTGGGAATGCCGACTACAATTTACCCGACAACAAAAAGAAATAACCTTTGGCTGGTTTATTTGGGGTCGGTACAACAATTAAGGCTCGTCATCTTGCTTAAGCTGACGAGCCTTTCATTATCAAGTTAGGCGATTTATTGAAGGTTCAGATGTCAGGTTTGGTGATGATTGGTTCCCCTGCTTTAAGAATAGGTGCTTGTCAGTGCATTTTGAACATTTTTATTCCCCCAGATCTTGTAAAAAATCATGGCTTACAAGGCCAGAAAACAAAACGAGACTGTTGGCGCTCCTCCTGTCGCCTTATTTTCGCAAGCTACTTGGGTCACGCAACAACTTGATCAAGCTTCAGCGCGACAAATAGGTCAAATTGCGAGGAAAATTGTTCATGACTTCAGCGATAGGGAGTTGCGTGCGTTACCTGCTGATCTCCGTCAGCGCCTTTTGAGTAATCTAAAGAATGGGCGAATTACTCAAGCAGATCGAAAAGCCGTTGATAAACTGCTAACGGCCGAGCTTGTTGAAGTCAGATACAGGGAGGCAATTACAATTAAAGGCACGGGCGAATTTGCCGCTACGACCCAAGCCCACCTTTCCCTGTTAGCTAAATTATCGATTGGCCGCAAGTTACTGGATAGCATTTGCCAAAGCGGAAAATCTGTCACAATTATCCACACCGACCGAGTCAGCGAAGCGCCTCCAAACGATTTCAAGGCTGCGATTCCGAAAGGAAAAACGCTAAAGTGGTTTGATCTATGGGGACATGAAAAAACGATTCGGGGCACTGGAAAAGGTTCAGACACCATTATTAAATACAATCCGACGTTTACCTGCTCTCATCAGACCAAAGATTGGAACCACAATCCGCCTGAAATCTCGTTGGCACACGAACTGATCCATGCGCATGATTCAGCCTATGGGCGATTAGACCCCGATGAAGTGGATGGAGTACGAAACTATGAACGACAGGCGGTGGGGCTTGCGCCTTACGAAAACAAGGAATTTACTGAAAATAAGTTTCGACAGGCCTGGAGCAAGCCGTTGCCACTGAGAATGCGTTATTGATGGGAAGAAGGAATTCCATCAGATGGCTTATTTTCCAATGGAATGCGAACCAAGACTGTTGTCCCTTTTCCTTGAACACCTCGAATATTAACTTCCCCCCCCAACAACAAAGCTCGTTCCCGCATTCCAAGCAGCCCAAGCGACTTAGGATTGGAAAATTCACTGGCCGTTATCCCTCTCCCATTATCCACGGCCTCAAGAAACAGTTCTGAATCTCGTTCTTCGATCTCCACATTCACTTCGGTTGCCTGAGAGTGGCGCGTGACATTGGTCAGTATCTCCTGAAAAATCCGAAAAATGGCGATCGAACGATTTTGATCCAACACGATATTTTCTTGTGGGAATTTCAATTTGCACTTGATGCCTGTGCGTTTTTCAAATTCCTTCGCTTGCCAATCGATCGCAGCCGTCAGGCCTACGGCATCCAACAACCCTGGCCTCAATTCAATGGATATTTTCCTGACGGTCAAAATTGCCGTGTTGATGGAATTGGCGATGGATTGTGTGCGATCTCTCAACTGTTCCCAGTTTTTCTTAGCAGACGGCTCAGATATTTTTTTTCCTAACGACACGACATCAATCTTCAACCCTGTTAACAATTGCCCTAATTCGTCATGGATTTCACGGGCAATGCGCATGCGTTCTTCTTCACGAACTGACTGCAATCGTGCTGACAATGCTCGCAATTCTGCACGAGAATTCTCCAAATTTTCAGCCGATCTTCTGTGATTGGTAATATCGTGTGCGACCACCACCACGCCACTTAAATCTCCTGCCTGATTCCGATAAGGAGTTTTCGTAAACAAAAACGCCCTTGTCATTCCCTCAACTGTAAGCGCCAATTCATTGACGACAATCACGCCATTTTTTGCCGGGCTTTCATCCAGGCTCAAGACTCGACTCGTATCTTCAGCAGTCGCCAGTTCTCTATCGGTTTTGCCGATGACTTCGGTAATGTCGTGGCCAATTAATTGAGCACCAGCATTGTTGACAAGCAGATAACGCCCTTCACTATCCTTTACAAAAACGGCATCCGGAATTCCCTCTATGATTCCTTGCAATAAATCCTGGCTATACCGGGCAATCTGCTCATTCCGCTTATATTTCGTTATGTTGTGAAACTGTGCAAGGTAGGTAATCGAACGTTTTTGATTATCCCGGATGGGTGAAACGATCATGTTCAACCACACAATCTGGCCGTTTCGATCCTCAAAACACCGTTCAAACTGGCAAGGGTCCGTCGTTTTGACAAAGTGTTGCAACAAGCGACTCCAATCAAGATATTCGCCTGAACGTGTAAGCTCAAAAAATTCTTTCACCAGGAATTCCTGAGTTGAATACTGCAGCATGTCACACATTGACTGATTGACTCTGAGGAATTTCCCGTCTGTAGAAATCAGCGCCGCTCCGATACCCGCGCGGTCCAAGGCGACGAATAAAATATCTTCATCGCTGTTCGCAATCGGCTCGAACGCCATTAATTGGCTAACCCCGGTCATTGCGGCAGAGGATTTTTTTCCCAGCCACATTCGTTTCAGCCACCCTAAGATCCCGACTGCTGATGAACTCATCATAGAATTGACTATAAGTTTTGGTGAACCCGACTGACTATTTTCTGGAGCATTCACCGGCGATATTCACCACGCCTAGTTTTTTTCTTTTCTTCTCGCGGCGAGAAGGAGTCCAATGGCGACAATCAAAATTGGCCATCTCCCTAAGCCCAAATCCCAGTTGATCACACCTCTGATCTTTAAAATGCTGATTGAGACAGAAACCAACACAAGGGCGATGGCGATTGAGCGCATTATCTGTGGCTTCAATTTCCGGAACCTCCTGATTGACCAAGTTGCGTCTTTAATAAGTGGGGTATGCAAACGAATCCTATGTTTGGCCGTCCGACCTGTCAACATTTTACAAGCGATGAACTATACTTTTGCAGAGAGTTAATCTTTCTGGATTTAAGCCAAGTTTTTCTGATCAAGAATTTCTTTTTATGCTGTCTTTTCGAGTCGCCTCATGAACACTTCAAAACGAAATTTTCTAAAAGCAATGGCGGCAGTGACCTGCGCGTCTGCCAATGAATTGACCTCCACGCGTCCATCCATTTCTCCCAACGGCTTCGAAGGAACGTTGTGTTTATTTTCCAAGCATTTGCCCTCATTGAGTTGGCAGCAACTGGCACAAACGGTGAAGAAACTCGGATTCAGCGGCGTTGATCTAACAGTTCGGCCCGGCGGTCACGTTTTACCTGAGCGCACTGTTGAAGATTTGCCGAAAGCCGTTGCTGCCATTCAAACCCAAGGCTTGTCCGTTCCGATGATTACTACCGGACTCACTTCGGCCAATGATCCGACCGCCAAGCCGATTCTCTCCACCGCTGGCAAGCTTGGCATTCCTTTTTACAAGCCAGGCTATTACAGATACGAATTCAAAGATGTGCGCCGTGAACTGGAAAAGTTCCGTGACGAATTCACGGGTTTGATTGAACTTGGTAAACAGCATGGCATCCAGTGCGGCTTTCACAATCACGAGGGTTATTTAGGCGCGCCTTTATGGGACGCGGCATCTGTCATTGACCGACTCGATCCAAAGTGGGCGGGTTATTACTTCGACGTGCGGCATGCCGTGGTTGAGGGTGGCGGCGCCGGGTGGAAAATTGCACTCAATTTGATTACCCCGCGCCTGAAGATGATTGCAGTCAAAGACTTTTACTGGGAAAAATCTGCCAAAGGCTGGCGCATTGTGAATTGCCCTCTTGGTGATGGGATGGTGGATTGGAAACAGTATTTCAAACTGCTTCGCCAAGCCAACTTCCACGGCCCCGTGTCGCTGCATCTGGAATATGAAATTCCAGGGGCGACCGCTTCAGCCAAAGAAGAAAATACGATCGCAGCGGCCCAGCGTGACCTGGAATTTTTGAAACAGCATATCGCCGAGGCTTATCGGTAGGATTGACCATGACGACTTTCCTTATAGCTCTGGGAGTTTATATCGCCACGCTTATTTACCTGAATTTCAAAATTAAACCCGATGGCGAAAAGCTGCCTGCTGAATTGGAACTCGTAAGAAAAGCGATGACGGCAACTGGCAGGCTGATTTATCTGCTTTTGCTGACGCTCGGATTTACCGCCTTATGGCTGATTGGCCAGTATTTGTTGCACTTGCTTGGTTACGCAGATCACCCCTTTCCGAAATGATTGATTCACTATGACAAAGACAACTCGTCGGAACTTTCTTCAAACGGCTGCAGGTTTCGCCAGCTTTTCCTCACTTCATGTCGCCCGTGCACCAAAAACATCCGCAACGGATGTTTGCCTTGCTGACTTGAACTTCGAATATGAGGAGCATCGCTACCGCTTCCCTTACAAATTCGGCGGCGTTCCAGTTGACCGAGCAACACTTATCAATCTCAATGTCACCGTCAAATCCCGCAACGGCAAAACGGCCAGGGGATTTGGCTCTATGCCGCTGGGCAATGTCTGGTCATTTCCTTCGCGCGAAATGTCGTATGCGACAACACTGGGTGCAATGAAATCACTGGCAGAGCGCATCGCTAAAATCACACGCAGCCACAGCGAATTCGGTCACCCGATTGACATCAACTTCGCGCTCGAACCGGAATACCTCAAAGCCGCCACCGAAGTCTCAAAAGAGTTAAAACTGACAGCGCCGATTCCGAAGCTTTGCACCTTGGTAACGGCCAGTGCCTTTGACGCAGCGATTCACGATGCGTTTGGCAAATTGCATGGACGAAATTGTTATCAAACCTATGGCCAAGATTTGATGACGCATGATCTTTCGCGCTACCTGAACCAGGATTTCAAAGGCGAGTTCCCTGCCCAATACATTCTGACCAAGCCCAAGCCGCGAGTTTCCATGTTTCATTCCGTGGG
>JAEUQP010000727.1 GCA_016789645.1 Acidobacteriota bacterium
TGCTGGTTTTCGGATTTATCGCCGCTGCGCCATACACCAAGATGCTGCACGTCCTGACCGCGCCGCTGAACATTTACACATCGCGATTGGAACCGAGCGGCGGTTCGTTGAAACCAATGGATTTCGACAAGCTGGCCGAAACGGGCGAACCAATGGGCGTCAAAACGCTGGCTGGCTTTACCTGGAAAGATTTGGCGGATTTCGACGCTTGCACGGAATGCGGTCGCTGCACTTCGGTTTGTCCGGCGAACACAGTCGGCAAAGAGTTATCTCCCAGAGATATCATTCTTGATCTGCGCGACTTTGCTCGCAGCGAATCCAAAATCCAAAATTCAAAATCCACAATCATCAATGCGGTTCCTGCGACTTCGCCTGATGCTCTTTGGCAATGCACGACCTGCGGGGCCTGCATGGAAGCCTGTCCGGTCTTCATCGAACAGATGCCGAAGATCGTGGATATGCGCCGCTTTCTGGTGATGGAAGAATCCGACTTCCCGGACACGATGCAGGAAGCGATGACTTCGCTGGAATCGCGGCAACATCCCTTTCGTGGAACTCAGGCGACGCGGTTGGATTGGGCTGACGGATTGAACGTCAAGAACATTGCTGATTCACGTGATGCTGAAGTTCTCTTCTGGATTGGTTGCGGCGGCGCTTTGATCGAGCGCAATCAGAAAGTCGTTCGCGCGACGGCGCAACTGCTGGAAAAAGCCGGAGTCAAATTTGCGATTCTTGGCCGCGAAGAAAAATGCACGGGCGATCCGGCTCGGCGCATTGGCAACGAATTCCTGTTCGAGATGATGGCCAAAGACAACGTCGAAACCTTGAACGGATACGGCGTCAAAAAAATCGTCACGTCCTGTCCGCACTGCTTCAACACTTTCCGCAACGAATACCCGCAGTTCGGCGGCAGTTACGAAGTCTTCCACCACAGCGAATTTCTGGCGAAGCTGGTGGACGAAGGCAAGCTTTCATCGGTCAGCAAAACCGACAAGACCGTGACTTTTCACGATCCCTGTTATTTGGGGCGTCACAACGGCGTGACCGAAGCTCCGCGCCAGTTGGTTCAAATCGCTTCGCAGAAAACCGTCGAAATGCAGATGAATCGCGAACAAGGTTTTTGCTGTGGCGGTGGGGGCGGCATGAGTTTTGTGGATGAGCCGAAAGACAAACGCGTGAATCAGGAACGCGCTCGGCAGGCGCTGGAAACCGCCGCGGATGTCGTCGCGGTCGGCTGTCCGTTTTGCATGACGATGCTGGAAGACGGCATCAACGCCAAACGCGGCGAGCGCGATGTGAAAGTAATGGACGTGGCAGAGTTATTGTTTGAGGCGACAGCGCATAACGATTAAATCATCCACGAAGTACACGAAGACCACGAAGAAAACTTTGCTTCGTGTTTCTTCGTGCCCTTCGTGGATAAAAATGAGGAAACCTATGGACTTAAATCTCACACCCGAAGAGCAACAGTTTCGAGATGAGTTGCGCGCGTGGTTGGCGGCGAATGTGCCGCCGCCGTTCCCGGGCGCAACCAACGAAGAAGAAAAAGGCGAATACTTCAGCTTTTTGCGCGCGTGGCAACGGAAAGTGTTTGACGCCGGTTGGGCGGGCATTTCGTGGCCGAAAGAATACGGCGGTCGCGGAGCCAGGCTGATTGAACAA
>JAEUQP010000732.1 GCA_016789645.1 Acidobacteriota bacterium
GACGTTTGAATTCGTTGCCCAACGTCAGCACGTTGACAGTTCCGGGAACTGACACGCGCCCGTTGGTGATCGGAACCAGCGGCGTAGCCGGAATTCCGTCCTTCAACAAGCCGGCAGGCGATGCCGTATTCGGAGCCACAACGTTAAACGCCAACAGCATCGGATAGTTGGTGCGGAACGTGCGCGCCAAACTGATCGGGTCATACGTCAGGCCATATCCGGTGCGCAGCACAAACGAATCGCTGAAACGATAGGCAATGCCGACGCGCGGCGAAAACAGTTTCTTGCTCAGTTTCACACCGCAATCTTTCGGCACGTCGCCGACGCCACACACCAACATCGTGTTTGTATTGACGTCATAACGTTCGATCCCGCGGTCTTCGCGTTGCGGCATCGGGTAATACTCGTATCGCGTTCCGTAAGTCAGGGTCAGTTTTTGATTCACCTGCCATCCGTCACGAATGTAGAAGCTGTACGCTCTGGATTTGAAGATGATCGGCGGTTGCACCAGGAAGGTGCGCCCAGCGCCGGTGTAATACCCCAACAGGAAAGTCGCAAACGAATTGAATTGATTGCCTTGCTGGAACGTTGAACAGGCAGTCCCGGCAGAATTGGCAGCCGTACACAATTGCGTTGGGCCTCCGCCAAACTGGAATCCGCCCGATCCCGGCTCGGCAGTTCCGCCGCCGTTCCATTCCGCTTGCAGGTGATTCAACGTCTGGCGAGCGATGTCCATCCCGAAACGGATGTTATGGTTGCGCTTCGTCCAGTTGAAGTTTGTCACATACACCCACTGCGGATCGTTGCGCGTGTAAGGCATGAAGTTGTCCTGCACGCCCAGATTCGCAAATCCGGAGATGGCAAAACGCGGCCAGCCATTTTCAAAATCGCGGGTTCCATTGGTTCCCGGAATCTTCAACACATCCAAACCGATTTTCTTATCCAGGAAACCTTGTTCGGAACTCGTTCCCTGTTTCGTGTAACCGACGTTGGCGTCAATGATGAAGTTGGTGCTGACGGTGTACACGCCAGCGACAGTCACGCCGTAAGTTTCACCGGAACCGACGCCGGTGTTGCCACCTTGCGGGGCAACGCCCACGCCATCCAGCGGCCCAAGCGCGCCAGGATTCAACTGCTTATAGTTCAGAAAGCTGAAACGTCCATACGTCGTGAATTTTTCGTTGATGTTGTAATTGACCTTGGCGTCAATCGTTTTGCGGTCAAACGCGTATGAACCGGTGGCGTAATAGTTATTTTGAAAGCCCGGACGATTGGGCAACGGCAAATCTTTCAAAATCAACTGGGCAATCGGATCAATCCGGTTGGAAGGAATGATGCCGCCAGCAAATTGGGTTCGATTGCGCCCAATTGAATCTCCGGTCGCGGGATCAAAAATTCCTAAACCAGCGGATAGATTCCCTGTACGCATTTCTGCTGTCGGCAACGTCAACAGACGATTGCCAAGCTGGCGGTCGTTTGTGCCTTCAAAGCTGCCGAAATAAAACAGCTTGTTTTTGATGATCGGGCCGCCCAAGGTGCCGCCGAACTGGTTGAACACACGTTTGGGTTTGTCCTGCGGCACGCCGTTGATCGGCGTCAGGTTCCAGGGCCGAGCCTTGGTCAGATGATTGTCGTGATATTCAAACGCCGACCCGTGCAATTGATTCGTACCGCTTTTGATCTGCACGTTGATTGCTGCGCCACCGGCCAGACCTTGTTCAGCATCGAAGTTATTGGTCACAACGTTGACGGTTTCAATGGATTCCAGCGCCGGGACATACGCAGTCACGTGCGGCAAAAACAGGTTGTACTGGCTGGCGCCGTCAATGCGAACGTTGTTGGAACTGGAGTTCGTTCCGTTGACGTTGTACTGCAACGCGCGCGAAGGATTCGTCGGAATCGAGTGCGCATTATTCGGAGGCGTAATGCCCGGCAGCGTGCGCAACAGTTGCTGATAATTGCGTCCTGCCGGAACGGGCAGATTTATCAACGTCTGGCTTGGCAATTCCGCACGAACTTCGGCGCGGTCGGTTTGCAACAACACGGCGTCGGCTGTAACCGACACGGTTTCCGAAACCTGTCCGACTTCCAGAGAAATGTCCGAACGGGTGATGTTGTTCAACGTCACTTCGACGTTGCTGCGGGTGAAGGTCTTGAACCCGGTTTTGCTGACCGAAACGTCATAAAACCCGGTTTGGACGGTTGAAAAGAGATATGCGCCTTCAGGATTGGTCACGGTTTCGCGCGACTGATTGGTCGCTTTGTTGGTGATTTTGACTGTCGCGCTGGGAACAGCCGCCCCGTTGTTGTCCACAACGTTGCCGACCATCGAACCGTATAGCACCTGAGCATTGGCAGTTGCCGACAGCATCGCTGCCGCCAGCATGATTGCCAGCGGAGCTGCCAATGACAGGCCTACACGCGAAAGCCACTGAGAGCTTAGTCGAAACTTCATGTTGAGCCTCCGAAATGATTGAGGGGTGTTGAAGGTCACGTTTGCCATCCCGCTTTTAAGTGAATTGCCGTTCTGATTTCGACGGCTTGAATGCGAAACCACAAACGCCGAAGCTTGAACGTTGAATTAGAATTAGAACTAGAAACCGCCAGGAAAACCTGAAGCTAGAAGAATCTGCGACCAGCTCATTGCTCGCCTGAAAACCTCGAAGACGTCACGCCATCCCAGCCAACAGGCAAGTCT
This sequence comes from Acidobacteriota bacterium, assembly GCA_016789645.1. Taxonomy (GTDB): domain Bacteria; phylum Acidobacteriota; class Blastocatellia; order RBC074; family RBC074; genus RBC074. The sequence goes on from JAEUQP010000732.1 coordinate 2,699, forward strand.
GTTATCAATCTGAATGAATGAAATTTTGTCGTTTGGTGGAGAACTTCCAGGCGTGAAAACGATCCCAGCAAAGCTAATCCAACGCGGAAGCCGACTCAAATTATGTGTGGAAGTCTCCGGTTGATGAATCAGTCGTCGTCGGCTGCGCGGATTATCGTTATGGTTTGACCAAGTGTCAACGCTCAACTATGCTACGTGCGCTTTTATCCGACATCCGGTTTTCTCACGGAAAATCTGCTCAAACAATTCGGAGGTTCAATGGAACAGCAAGCCTCGACTGCGGGCGCTTCGGCTTCGAGCGGCGCCGGTAAGATCAAACACCTGCGCTGGTACATTTGCGGATTGCTCTTTTTCGCGGCGACGATCAATTACGTGGATCGGCAAGTCATCGGCATTCTGAAACCAACGCTGGTCGCGGAATTCGGTTGGCAGGACGAGCGCATTTATGCAGCCATCGTATTCAGCTTTCAATTGGCGTATGCCATTGGCTTGTTGCTTGCCGGACGAATCATGGACCGGCTCGGCACGCTGCTGGGCTTTACGCTGGCCGTCGTGCTGTGGAGCATCGCCGCTATTGGTCACGCTGTGGCCAACTGGTTTCCGGGCTTGAGTTTGCCGACATTGAATCTGGACGCGACCACCGGTCTGTCCGTTGTCATGCTGACCGGAACCGCCGCCGGGTTTGCTTTGATGAGATTCCTGCTGGGATTGGGCGAAGCGGGCAATTTCCCGGCTTCGATCAAAACCGTCGCCGAGTGGTTTCCGAAAAAAGAACGCGCGCTGGCGACGGGCATTTTCAACTCAGGAACCAATATCGGTGCACTCATCACTCCGTTGGTCGTTCCCTGGATCGCGCTGCACTGGGGATGGCAATGGGCATTCATCATCACGGGATTGACCGGGTTCATCTGGGTCGTTTGGTGGTTGTTGATCTATCGCGCGCCGGAAAAACACGCCCGTTTGTCTGCCGCCGAATTTGACCACATTCGTAGCGACCCGGCGGAATCAATGACAGCCATTCCCTGGGGCAAGTTATTTCCTCACCGGCAAACCTGGGCGTTCGCGCTCGGCAAATTCATGACGGATCCGATTTGGTGGTTGTATCTGTTCTGGATTCCTGATTTCCTGAATCGCAATCATAACCTTGATCTGAAATCCATCGGGTTGCCGCTGGTCATCATTTATCTGATTGCCGACATCGGCAGCATCGGCGGAGGCTGGTTGTCTTCCTCGCTGATCAACCGCGGATGGTCGGTCAACCGCGCGCGCAAACTGGCCATGTTCATCTGCGCCGCTTCGGTCGTCCCGATTATGTTTGCGGCCAAAGCGTCGAATTTGTGGGTTGCCGTTGGATTGGTTTCGCTGGCAGCGGCGGCGCATCAAGGTTGGTCAGCCAATTTGTTCACACTGGTTTCCGATACGTTCCCGCGCCGCGCCGTAGGCTCGGTGGTTGGCATAGGTGGAATGGCGGGCGCGTTCGGCGGCATGCTGATCGCTCTGCTGGTCGGAGAAATTCTGCAACGCACCGGCAGCTATGTTCCGATCTTCATCATTGCAGGTTCGGCGTATTTGGTGGCGTTGCTGATCGTTCATTTGCTGGCCCCGAAGCTGGAACCAGCAAACGTGGATTAACATTCCAAGCTCCAACCGTCTTTTGGCGGTTGGAGCAATTCCTTCTGAAGTTACTTCATTTCTTCCCTCTCGCCAGTTCAGCTTCCGCCGCAATGAAACCAAACGCAGGCCAATATTTTCCGCCGACGATTTTGCGGAAGAGTTCTTCAGCTTTAGCGCGATTGCCGTTGTACAAATGCCAGTTGCCAATGCCGTACCCGACCGTCGCAATTTCCAAATCCGTCGCCTTCTCGACATTCAGCAGCTCGCTTTCTTTCTTCAAGCCTTTATAAAACAGCAAGCGGTCGAAATACGACTTGTTCTCTTTGACTTTCATGTCGGGGGTGATGCGGTCGAGCACTTTGGCGGCTTCGGCGGATTTGTTCATTCGCCGATACGTCATATACAACCAGTCGGAAACGGCAATCACCGAATCATCACGCCGGTCTGTAGTGTCGGCTTCGGCGACCTGGCGGCAACGTTCGTAAGCCGTGGCGGCTTTGGCAAACTCTCCCTTCAGGTAATGCGCCAACGCCAGGTGATACCAAACGTCGAAATCCTTGTCGTTCAACTTCGCTGCCTGAGCCATGTCAGCAACAGCTTTGTCGAACTGGCGAATCGAAATGTACCGATGGCCTCGATGACGATAAAGCCGCCAATCGTTCGGAGCCTGCTTGATGCCGCGCGTGTATGTTTCGATTGCGTCGTTGTATCGCCAAACATTCGCCTGCGCCCGGCCAAGCGCAATCAGCAAATCTATATCTTTCGGGTTTTTCGGATCGGCAGCAAGTTTGGCTTCGGCAGCGGCAATGTCGCCTTTTTCATCCGCATTGGCAAAGTGTTTGACGCCCAGCGGCGAAACAATTTCCGGTTTTGCCGTCTGAGCTTGAACGGAAACGGCAAAGCAAAACGAAGTAATGACGATTGCTGCAAAACGGCAAAGTGGTGTCATGGGAGCCTCCTGATTTTGTGGTGCGAAGTCGAGACGTTCATCAATAGACAGGATTGACGTGATTGCACAGGATTGAAAATCAACCTGCTCAAAATCTGTTTTCATCTTGTTGAATCCTGCAAATCCTGTCGAAATATTTTGTCGCTTGGTTTGGCGACCGGATTCTATGTAATGCTTTCCGCAACCAGCAAGCTCTGCTTGTCAGGCATCGCGCCAGCCAGTAGCATGCGCGCGATTTTTTCACCGACCGTTAGGAGAAAACCGACACCCTTGAATCCCAAAACACATCAAGACATTCATGTAGCAGACATTCAATTGACCGCCGT
>JAEUQP010000754.1 GCA_016789645.1 Acidobacteriota bacterium
ATCAACCTCAACAGCAACGCGGCCAGCTCCGCCGGAGCGTTCAATCAGGGGCATAACCTGCATCACCTGACCTTGAACAACGGAATGAGCTACGTCATCCCGGTCTTCCCGCCGAGCTGCTAACCACTCTCGAAGAGACGCAAGAGCCTTGCGCCTCTTCGGGTTCATTTCAGTCCAAAGTAAAGGCGCAGAGAAATCTGCGCCTTTACTTTGACACACAGAATAGCCATCACTATCATCCCGCCTTCTTTCGCCCGAACAATTCATATATCAGGAGAACAAGATGAGTGTTTACGACAGCAAAGATTTAATGAGTTATAAAGCTGCCGCGCGTGAATTCGACGTGCCGGTCGTGACGTTGGAGTTAGCGGTAGCCAACGGCTCGCTCCGATCCATCGAGCAAGACGGCGCGAAATGGTTGCTGCGCCACAACGTCGAGCAATTCGTCAAACGTACGATCAAACAAGGCGCGGGCAATAAAGTCGTCACGCGAATCAATCGCTGAATAGTTTCCAGTCAGCAGTTTCCGGTTTCCAGTGGCAGACAAGTTACTGGGCAAGCCAATCGCTTAAGGCCGGAAACTGGAAACTGGAAATCGGAAACTGCCCATGAAGAACCGCATTTCCCAAAAAGCCTCCAGCTTCACCGAATCCGTGATTCGCGAAATGACCCGGCAAGCGAATCTGCATGGAGCCGTGAATCTTTCGCAAGGATTCCCGGACTTCCCTGCTCCCGAAGACATCAAACGCGCCGCCTGCGAAGCCATCGAAGCCGACATCAATCAATACGCCATCACTTGGGGCGCAAAACGATTCCGCGACGCGATTGCCGCCAAAACCAAATGGCATCTGGGACTGGATGTTGACCCTGACCGCGAAATCGTTGTCACTTGTGGTTCGACCGAAGCGATGATCGCTACGATGCTGGCGGTGATTGATCCCGGCGAAGAAGTCATCGTCTTTGAACCGTATTACGAAAACTACGGCCCGGACGTGATTTTGTCAGGGGCGGTGATGCGCTACGTGACGATGCACGCGCCGAACGAAAACACGCCGGTCTGGCATTTCGATCGCGACGAACTGCGCGCCGCGTTCAACGAAAAAACCAAAGCCATCATTATCACTACGCCGCACAATCCGACCGGCAAAGTCTTCACGCGCGAAGAGCTGCGGTTCATTGCGGATTTGTGCATCGAATTCGACGCGCTGGCACTGACCGACGAAATTTACGAACACATCTGGTATCCCGACGCCGCCCGAGGAATTGAACACGTAGCAATGGCGACGCTCGATGGCATGCGCGACCGCACCGTGACGATCAACAGTTTGTCGAAAACCTATTCGGTGACCGGCTGGCGCGTCGGTTACGCGATCGCCGCGCCCGATTTGATCAACGGCATTCGCCAGGTTCACGACTTTCTGACCGTCGGAGCCGCTGCGCCACTTCAAGAAGCAGGCGTGTACGCCATGAGTTTGCCGCGCGAGTATTACGACCACCTGCAAACTGATTACCAACGGCGACGCGATTTTCTGCTCGGCGTGTTGGAAGAAGTCGGATTCAAATGCTTCAAACCGGACGGCGCGTATTACATCATCACGGACATTTCCAACTTCGGGTTTGAGAATGACGTGAAATTCACCCAGCATCTGATCAAGGAACTTGGCGTCGCCGTCGTGCCCGGCAGCAGCTTTTACCGCCATCCCGAACTCGGCGCTCATCAAGTCCGGTTCTGTTACTGCAAAAAAGACGAAACACTGGAACTCGCCGCAGAGCGATTGAGGAAACTTCGATAAGATTCTTCAGCAGAATTTTTGCCACTACCTGCCAAATCTAATCCGCATTCAAAGAAAATTTCTGATTTCTTTGCGAACCTGTACCCGACAAACTTGTCAGGTACAGGTTCGCGTGCTAGCATCCGGCTTCAATCAAGAACAAAACAAAGCGGTAAAACCATTGAAGATTACGTCTCAGGAAGAATATGGGCTGCGCTGCATTTTGCAGTTGGCGCGCGAACAGGCGGGCAACACCGACTCCAATCTGGAGCCGGGCGCAATGTTTGTTCGCGATATTGCCGACCGCGAAGGGCTTTCGGTCGCCTACGTCGAAAAAATCTTGTGGACTTTGAGCCGCAGCGGCATTGTCGAAAGCGTCCGCGGGCCAAAAGGTGGCTATCGTTTGACCCGGCCCAGCAGCGAAATTTCCCTGGGCGAAGTGATGCGTGTGCTGGGCGGCATTCCTTCAGAACAGGAAATCTGTTCGCAGTTCACCGGCAATCAAGACACGTGCGTGCATCACGACGATTGCGGGCTTCGACCGGTTTGGACCAGCATTACGGATTTCGTCAACAGCGTTTTTGACAAAGTCCCGGTTTCGGCTTTGCTGACCGGAGCCATTGACGTGAAGTTCGTGCAGATCACCAGCAAGAACGGCAGCCGATTGCCAGCGACAAAGGCTGCCCTGGCCGGAAGTTAAGCGTTCAAAAAAATTTGGGTTCGTACCTGACACTTTTGTCAACTTAGAGGAAAGATAAAGATGAGCACAGCGGCGGTAGAGGCACTTGCCAATCGAGAATACAAATACGGATTCGTCACCGACATCGAAGCCGAAACCATTCCGCGCGGATTGAATGAAGATATCGTCCGCACGATTTCTGCCAAAAAGAACGAGCCGGAGTGGTTGCTGGAATGGCGACTGAAGGCGTTTCGTCACTGGTTGACGATGGCCGAACCGGAATGGGCAAACGTCAATTACCCGAAGATTGATTACCAGGACATCATTTATTACTCCGCTCCGAAGCCGAAAAAGAAACTGGAGAGCCTGGATGAAGTGGATCCGGAATTGCTCGATACCTTTGAAAAACTCGGAATTCCGCTTCACGAGCAGAAGCTGCTGGCCAACGTAGCCGTAGACGCAATCTTCGACAGCGTCTCAGTCGCCACAACCTTCAAGGAAAAGCTGGCGAAGGAGGGAGTCATCTTCTGCTCGTTTTCGGAAGCGGTTCACGAATACCCGGAACTGATCAAAAAGTATCTGGGTTCAGTGGTTCCCTACACCGACAACTTTTTCGCTGCGCTGAATTCGGCGGTCTTTTCGGACGGTTCGTTCTGCTTCATTCCCAAAGGCGTTCGTTCGCCGATGGAATTGTCATCTTATTTCCGCATCAACAATTCCGAATCCGGCCAGTTTGAACGCACGTTGATCGTTGCCGAAGAAAGCAGCTACGTTTCGTATCTGGAAGGTTGCACTGCGCCGAAGTTCGACAAAAATCAGTTGCACGCGGCGGTCGTCGAACTGGTCGCG
>JAEUQP010000763.1 GCA_016789645.1 Acidobacteriota bacterium
CCGGAGGGCGCGACGTTCAACACCACGAACGACACCAACAACAGCGCGCGCGGCACATTTCGCTGGACGCCGACCGCCAGTGATGTTGGCCGCAACCTGACCGTCAACTTTACGGCTTCGGACGGCACGCTCAGCGATCTCAAAGTCGTGCAAATCAGCGTCGTGCAAGCCGCTCCGGTGGCCGCCGTCAATGCGGCGGATTTCCGCAGCGCCCCGCTGGCCGCGGATTCGATTGCGGCGGCATTTGGATCGAACCTTGCGTCGCGGATAGAGATTGCGCAATCGTTCCCATTGCCAACCAGTTTGGCCGAAACCATGCTGACCGTGAATGGCATTCCCGCGCCGCTGTTTTTCGTATCGCCGACGCAGATCAACTTCGTCGTTCCGGCAGGCGTCGAACCCGGTTTGGCAACGATCATCGTCAGCAATGGACTGGGCAATTATTCGCTCGGCAACATTCAGCTTGTCGCGGCGGCTCCGGCCATCTTTACGGCCAATGCTTCGGGAACGGGCGACGCGGCGGCTCAAACCACCAGCGACGGCGTCACATTCCAGCAACCTCCATTTGACGTGCTGGTCAACGGACGCCCGAACATTCTGGTGCTGTATGGAACAGGCGTTCGCCGCGCCACAGCGGCGAATCCCAATGACGGCAATGGCGTTGCCGAATCCGTTGTTGCCACGATTGATGGCAAACCGGCCACGGTGCTGTACGCTGGCGCGCAAGGCGGGTTTTCCGGGTTGGATCAACTCAACATTGAACTGCCCGCAAGTCTGGCCGGAACCGGCCCGCGCCGCGTTGAAGTTGCCATCACCGTCAACGGCGTAACGGCCAATCGCGTAACCATTCAGATCAAGTGATAACCAACACCGACAGAGAGATTGAGAGATTGGGGGACGGAGAGAATGCCGAACAAGCGGCGGCTCTCAATCCCTCTGTCACTCCATCCCACAATCCCTCTGTCCCTGTGTCGTTCGCCCGCCAACTCTGGAACCGAATTTTCGAAGACGACGTGTTTGGACGCGCCGCACAACTGGCGTATTACTGGTTGTTTTCGCTGTTTCCGTTGCTGATTTTTTTGACCGCTCTGCTGGCGTATTTGCCTGCGCCGATTCCGCGCAAACTGGATTACTGGCTTTCCGCTCTGGACAAGGTCTTGCCTGCAGACGCATACCGTTTGATTGACACGACCTTTCATCAAGTCACCGAAAAACCGCGCGGCGGATTGCTCAGCTTCAGCATTTTGATTGCCATTTGGGCGTCGTCTGCCGGAATGGAAGCCATCATCGGCTCGATCAATCGCGCGTATCACACGACGACCTTGCGTTCGTGGTGGCGGGAAAAACTGCTTTCCATCGCCTTGACGCTGGGACTGGCGGGATTCGTGCTGTCGGCGTTGTCCCTGATCTTTTTTGGCGAAAGTATAGGATTGCGCGTCGCGCGTGTGTTGGGCGAAGGCGCTGCCTTCAAAACGGCGTTCGGCTTGGCGCAATGGCCGATTGTCAGCATTCTGATCCTGATCGCCGTGGATTTGATTTATTACTTCGCGCCGAACATCAAACATCGCTGGCAATGGTTTACTCCCGGCGCAGTGTTTGCGGTGGTCTGCTGGCTGCTGATTTCCTTTGGCTTCCGGTATTACGTGTCGCGGTTTGGCAATTACAACGCAACGTACGGCGCGTTGGGCGGCGTGATGGTGTTGATGTTGTGGTTTTATCTGACTGGTATCGCCATTTTGATCGGCGGAGAAATTAACGCCCTGACCAAAAAAATCTGATCTCAATCTTTCCTGAACAGCCTGCCATTTCTTTTCCTGGAACAGCAATTGCACTTTTCCCAAGTGAAGCATTTGACTGAGAGTTTTTCCCCAATTCGAGAGAGGAGCAATTACTATGAAAAAATTGGCCTTGGTTTTACAGCTTGTCGCCGTGATGTTTTTTGTCGGTTCGTTGTTGGTCGGCGGAGCAGCGTTTTTGGTTACGCTTTTAACGGCCAGTCATCTCGGCGGAGACTTGCCGTTGGTTTATTTCGAGAAACTGAATTTGCCTATGCTATCTGTTTTGTTGCCGGTGGTGGGGATTGTCGTGTTTCTGATGGCATTGCCTGGCATTCTGGAACGTCGCCAAGTCAGCGAAGAATCCAATGTCGTTGAGTTTTCCGCAAAGGCTTCACCCGAAACATTGCGGCGCAATGAGCAGTTTCCAAATCATCTGAAAGCTGCTTAGCGCAAAGTTTGTGGTCGGAGTTTTCAGGCGGAGATAAACGACGATCACTCCAGGGGCGGTGGGGGATTTCCCTCATCGCCCCTTGTTAATTTCCCCAGCAGTATTTTCCCAGCCTTTTCCAATCACAACGAAGCCTCAATTCTTCAACCTTTTTCAGTCTGGCCATACAAAACAAAATTCGCGGTCGCCGACAGGTGCGAGTTTGCAAATGAATGCTGTACACTCCACGCCTGAAATTTCCCAATTCGATTTCCACAACTTGCACTTATGAAACGAATCATCGTCGGCACCGCCGGCCACATAGATCACGGAAAAACATCGCTGGTCAAAGCGTTGACCGGCGTGGACGCTGACCGCCTGAAAGAAGAAAAAGAGCGCGGCATTACGATAGACATTGGCTTTGCCGATTTGACCATCGGCGATGTGCATTTCGGCTTTGTGGACGTGCC
>JAEUQP010000857.1 GCA_016789645.1 Acidobacteriota bacterium
CGAAGCAATCCAACTGCCGTCAATCGCCAAGACGTTGGAACTGTCCTGCACCTGGCCGACTTTGTCGAACACCGAAATCTGTCCGGCGAATTTGCCTGACGCTCCATCGGGATGGTCGCTGGCTTTTTTGTAAGCGCGGCCCGCGCCGTCCATCTGCTCGAACTTGAAGCGGACTTTGCCCGATTCCACTTGCTGAGAACTCGCCACCGCCAGAAAGTTGTCCCAGTAATCCGTCTTGACCCAACCTCCGTCAGGCCGCGTCGTTTGACTCGGACGATCCGCAAAATCGTAAGTCGTCGTGACAATCTGCTGCTCGGTGCTGCTTGGTGCTGTACGAAGTTCCGGTCAAGGCGGAAGTCTTGGTTTCCTGGGGGCGAAGGTTGGAGTAATAGCCCTGGTTGTCGTGAATGAAAGTCGCTTCGTCGCGTTTGGTGTGGCTACCAGCGTTGAGTGCCCAGATTTCAGTGGAAATCGTCTGGTTGACGGTTTGCAGCTTGAATTGCCTGCCGGTCGGATCAACGATCACCTGCGGCGAACCATAATTGAAGTAATACAGGTAAGTTTGCGTTTGCCCGCCTTGCCAGTTTTCCGCCCATTCGGTGCGATTGGTGAAGTACGGAACGTCGGCTTGCGGCAGGCAGTAATTCGGGCTGTTGGGCGGAGCGTTCGGATCAAGGCATTCAACGACATTGAACGCCGTTCGGGCAATGACGCGCTCTGCGCCTTGTCCGGTGATCGCCGGAACGGCTTTTTCTATCTGTTTGATCTGCGCGTAATTGGTGTAAGCGAACCGGAAATTGACGCCGGTCGGATAAGTAACACGCGAAGGCAAATACACAACCATTCCGTTGATATTGCTCGGATCGGTGGCCGTCACATGCTGCAGGTTTCAGCAATCCGCTTCCAGCGGCAGCGAGTTGACCTTCTCGCTGCCCGTCAGCCGCGAAGCGACTTTCAACCGGGAAATCATCACGCCGACGACAATCAACGTTGCGCCGACGCCGCGCCAGAAACTCAGCTTTTCGCCAAACGCGTAATACGCAAACACCGCCGCTGTTGCCGGTTCCAGCGCGTACAAAATCACGGCGTGCGTGGGATTGACGCGGCTTTGTGCCCAGGTTTGCAACAACGCAGCCACGAACGTCACCATCACCGCCATATAGCCGATCTGCCACAAAAACTGCCGGTCAATCGGATTCGGCCTGGTTTCCAATCCCAGCGATCTCAAAATAAACAAAACGGTCAAAGCCAAAATCGCGACGGTCATGACTTGAAACGCAGCCAACGTTCGCACGTCACCAGCAGCGGCAAATGCGCTGGTCGCCGCAATGTGCGAAGCCCAGGCCACAGCCGCCAACAACACCAACACATCGCCCCAATTGACGGCTTCGCCGCTACGCGGAAAGCTGAGCAGCGAGAATCCGGCGATGGCCACGGCCAATCCGGTCAAATGATCTCGCGTCGGTTTGACCTTGAACAACGCAAATCCGATCAATGGCGTGAACACCAGATACAGCCCGGTGATGAATCCGGCTTTGGAGGCCTGAGTAAAGTTCAACCCCAGCACGTAAAAGGCAATGCCGGTAAAGCTCAGCAAACCGAGCAGCGTGCCTTGTTTGACTTGCCGCCAGTTCGCCCCGCGCAAATGCCTGGCAAAAACCAGCGCAAAGCAAATGGCCGCAATGCCAAACCGCGTGCTGGTGTAAAACGCCGGGGAATGCGCAGCCAGAATTTCCTTGGTGACGACGTGAGACGTTCCCCACATCAGCGCCAGCCCAACCAGCGCACCATCCGACAACCAACCCGCGGATGGTTTTGTGTTTGAATTGCTCATGCTGAAAAAATCTGCCTCTACAGATTGCTCTTATTGAATCGCCGCCTGTGCATCGTTTTTGAAGTACGGATCCACGGCGACGGGTTGCCCCACCGAACTCAACGCCGATTCCAGCAGTTGCCGAACGGAAGCGATGGCATGCTCTTTTGCCGTCTTGATGATTTCCGGCGAATTGCCCAGCTTTTCCAATTCGGGACGCACCATTTGTTCCGTGGTGTCTTCCAGTTGATTGCCCGAGATGGATTCCGTTCGCAAAAAATCCAGGTTGCGAATGATTTCTGCCTTGCTCAGATCGGGATCAATCGAAAGGATTTTGACATCCGGCAACGGCACTCTGAGCTGACGTTTTTGTTCATCGTAGGTCATTCGTCCCGAATCAATGTCTTTCAGACTGACCGCATAATAAATCGTCGCCGGAACGATGCGAATGACTTCGGCGTTGCC